>NZ_CALIOS010000091.1:0-19279 GCF_938044715.1 uncultured Turicibacter sp. | reverse complement strand
ACTTCATTCGAGCTATTTCATGAGAAACTGTCGCATTTGTATTGACAATTCGTCATAACTAAAAAATAAAAAGGAACCTTTCACAAGGTTCTACACTTCTTCAATATTTCGTAAAATCTTAGCCGGATTTCCTGCTACAATTGTATTTTTAGGAACATCCTTCGTTACAACTGATCCTGCTGCTACAATCGAATGATCACCAATCGTAACTCCCGGTAAAATAACACAACTCCCACCAATCCAAACATCACTGCCAATTGTAATCGGAATTGCATAACCGTCCTTATTACGATTTTTGGGAGAAATACGATGCCCTGCCGTATAGAGCCCAACATTTGGACCAATCATGCAATTGTCTCCAATGCGAATTTCAGCCATATCAAGCATTGTACAGTTAAATCCCGCATAAAAATGATTACCTACATGAATATTATAACCTAAATCACAATGGAAATTATCTTCAACACATGGGTTTTCTCCAACACTTCCAAATAACTCCTTAAGTAATCCCTCTTGAGAATCTATTTCATCAAATGATAACTGATTTAATTGTCGCACTAATTTGGAAGCACGCAAACTTTTCTCTCTTAACTCTTGGGTCCCACGCTCATAAAAAAATTCTTTCTTTCATGATAATCGCCTCCTTTTCGTATATTATACTAAAAAAAGCTCAAACCTTATCAGTCTGAGCAAAAACTATTTTCATAAATATCAAAAAATCGTGAAATCTCATATCCCTGTTCAACAATCTGATCATCTTCATGAGTCAATTGCCATCCATACGCCTTATAATCTTTCCACGTAAAGTGACTAACCGGTAACAAATAAAACTCACGTTGGATTGCCTTAAAGCCATCCTTATAATCAATCAAGGCTTGCTCAAATGCTTTCTCCGGATCAATAAAAACAGGCATCCCTTGACTATTCAATCCAATCGAATAAACCTCATCACCACCAAAATCACTCGGTAACTTACTCACATCATACTCCATCACAGCATGGGATTTAGCAGGTGAACACCCGACCAACAAACAAAAAACAATTAACCATAAAGCTTTCATCTATATCCTCCTAAAAGGAATTTTTACTACACTTTATAATAGGTTATTTTTGTAAATTTCATTCATTTTTTCACTTTCAATGACTTTCCATAATAACTGAAGTAAATTTTTCTTTCTATCTTTCTTCGTCTTTCCTCGTAACTCACTATTTAAAAGAGCATAGCCTAAAAAGTTCAATTGACTCATATTTATAGTCTTCAAATCCCACCCTTCTATGGCAGCATATGCCTCACTTAAATTCCTAGTTAAAACTTCCTTTATTTTAACATTCTCAGCTAATTCAATATAATCTGTAACCTCTGAATTAGTAGAGTGAAGCTGCTTCATCTCATAAAAATCTTTTCCTAACTGTACTACATCAACTTTAACAACCTTCCTACTTTTTTTAGACTCAATATCTTTTGATAAATTAAATTGAAATTCCTCAAAACTTTTTCGCTCATATGGTTTGAGGAACTCGATAAAAACCCTAACTTTTTCACATTGCTGACCTGTCATTAATTTATATATTTCTTGGTAAACTTTTAATGCCTTTATAATATCTTTCATTACTAATCTCCTCTATAAAACATCTGTTACCTTTCGCGCATTTGGCTTTTTAGGAACATGTAATCTTTCGAGAATTTCAAACACCAAATTTCCATACGCTTCATTTAATGGAGTTTTTACTTTACTCTTACTTTTTATAAAACAACAATCCCCTTCATCAATTAAATGTGACATTTCAATCTGATGATAGATAATCGAATCGAATAAAAATATGTTGGGTATCACTCTTTTAAGTGTTAGCCTAGGCTGCTCTGTATTACTTCCTGTTTTCTTTAACGTTTCAAATACACCTAATAACTTCGGAGTTCCCTGCTTAAAAAATTTTAAATAGGATGTCGTTGGGCTTGACTTAATAATGGTTTGATATTCATTTAGTATCTCTCTAATAAATGTCTTTTCAACAATATTATAAATATGATGAACACCTTGTACTCCCATATCATCCATCATGACAGGAATTAAGTAATAATCAGAGACCACTAAAGCATTTTGTGTAATCATATTATTAGCTGGAGGACAATCAAAAATGATGAAATCATATTTTTCATCTAATTTATAGTCTCTTAAAAATTTTGCTAAAAGGGTAACTTGTTGAAGTGTCGTATTTAATCCCTGACTATACTTTCGTTTAATATCCCCTTCAAGATCATCAAGTCCACGAATATAGGAACTAGAGTCTGCCATAAACATTGAACACGGAATAAAGTCGAAATGATTTAATCGATACTTTCCTCCTGTATAAAAATCTTTTTTAATGAGTTTTTCTAAATCAATTTTTGTTTCAAAATCTAAAATATCTTGATTTAAATATGTTTTAAAAACATAATTGATAGTCTCCTCTTCACTTAATTTACTCAATCCTATTTGTTTCCTAGTAGTATTGCTATACGCTCGCAAACAAATGCGGCTCAACGAACATTGTGGATCTAAATCAATTAATAAGACTGAATGATGATTCAAAAAATTTAATCCCGCTGCAATATTAAATGCACTAACCGTCTTACCAACGCCGCCCTTATAATTAATCACCGAAATAATCTTTGCTTTCCCCATAACCTCTCCCCCGTTACAAACATTTTGCTATCCATTCATTATATTAACTGACCTCCTTAATTATTAAAGCCAATAAAAAAAAGATAGCTTCCAAACACTATCTTTTATCAAAATCAAATTCACAACAAAAACGTTCACAAGCTGGATACATCTCACCTAAACTCTGTGTCGTAAACCCAAGCGTGCGATAAAATTCAACAGCCTGTGCATCGGTTTTGGCGATTACCTTCGTCAACTCATGCCACTTCGCCAAATAGGAAAGCATATGCTTCCCAATTCCACATCCACGATGATCCGGATCGACTGCGATCTGCAAAATCTCAGCCTCATAAGGATCTGTTAACTGGACTCCGACAACCCCAACAAGCTCACCCTCAACTTCATAACCATAAAGCAGACAACATTCATCCGCCAAATATCTTTCATATGCAGATGTTACCTTATTAGAATCCGTCGCATATGCTAATAAACTCTCTACCCTAGAATCTAAACTAACATCTTTAATTAAAGTCATCATACGTTGTATCCCCCATTTATAAGCGTTATCAAAAATTATATCATTTTTCGAACTTAAAATTAATATATGAGTCGAAATTACACTAATATTTTGCAAAATAGCGCTAACGTTCTAAAAAAATATCAAATCGCATATATATTAAAGACTCTAAAAAATAGGGGGCTATACTATTGATTGAATACAAACTGATTACCGTTCCATTTCTAAAACAAAAGGACTCCTTCCAAGACATGACACACGAAATTGAACATACCATTGAAAAACAAAAAAAAGACGGATGGCAATTCGTCAAAATGACAACCAACAATACACAATCAACAAGACTCCAAAATTGCTACAACCTAATCTTTAGAAAAAATAAAAATTAAAGACCGTGAAATCCATTCACGGTCTTTTTCTTTGCAGCATATTCAGTCCATAAACAACTGAGAAGTAAATAAAATAAAAACCGGCTATATAAACCTCTGACAAATAAAAATAATCATTGTTAAACCCTAAATAACAAAGCACTAGCGTTAGTAAAATCAGTGAACTCCATCCCGCTACATGCCACTTTTTATTTGGACTACATAAACCATGACCTGCTACAAACAACGTAATTAACAAAGGAATGGCCACACTCCAAATAAGCGAACCCAAGAATCCTATCCCTATACAAAAAATTAAATGTACCCCAAATGGTAATAATCCAACTATCTTCAAACCTCTCCTCATCCGTCTACTCCCCTTTATCCTTAATCAATAGATTAATTATACCACTCAAAAAAAGCTAGTTTAACTCATAAACTAGCTTTTCTTCACACGCTTTAACTTCAACTCTTTCATCCAATGATTTGTATTTTTTAAATTGAAATCTTCATACTGAGCATCCTCTAACCACTCCATGATTTCTTCATAATCTGGATGATTACAATCACTCATCACAACTAATCTCAGGTAGGCAAGCCGCATCTCCATCTAAACACATCGAACATGACTCATTTAAATAACAATCCATTTTCACACCGCGACTAGTTCTAAATATCTTAGGTTCCTTAACACGTCCATCATAAGCTGGCTGTGAATTATAAAAAGCTAGCTCTTCTGCTTGCTCCTTACTATCGACAATAACTAACTTCTCTGACTGTACCTCAAATTCATACAAGTGACTTTCGAACCATCCCATACTATATTGAATCACACGATGTAGCCCATAAAACGTAATATCTGCTGGAAACACGACACGTCGCCAGACCTCTAACTCATTTAACGAAATTTTCACCTGATATGCCTTCTCATATCATTGCCTTTAAACTGCTAAAATATTTTTCACACATTCAATAACTTCATCAACCGTCGTTAACTGCTCATTTTTTAGGCTATGGTATAGAGATGGAGAGAATATCTTCAGTCTCTCAACAATATTTATATTTTCTAACAACTCATCAATCAACTCATTACGATCTTCTGTAATAATAGGAATAATGATTGTTCCTAACTGCTTTGCCTTCTCAATTTCAGCCTTCGTTCCATAAGAACCTGGAAGCACAATCATAATCTGCGTCTGTCTAACTAAACGATACTTAAAACTTTCAAGCAATGCTCCATACTCCTCTTTCGTTTCCCAATCTTCATTATGAGCACAAGGATTGGCATAAATCTCAATTCGATTTTGAACAGATTGACCTAAATTCAAACACTCGTCAATAAAACTTTTTAACACAATATTAGCGACACCTTTAGACTGCCCATTAATTAACGTTAAATTCTTAATTCTAGCCAATTCAACACCAAGTTCCTCGAGGAACGCACTTTCTTCTACCGTATGACTCCCTGTTACAAACAATGTATTCCCCTTTGACTTCTGAGCAATACTCTCCATTATCTCAAGCAACTCACGATGACTCTGATCCGCATTCTCATAAATATACGTTTTAATCCCAAAACGCTCTAAATCCTTTGCCCAGAGCTTTTGAAGCTTATATGAATTCACATTCTTCTCTTTTTCAACCACCATATAATGAGTTCGCGTCCCACGACTACAAAGTTGTCGAATCTGTGTCATAATCGAGCGAATATTCGAATCACGATAACTATATCCAATAAATAAAAACGACTTATTCAACAAATCATTTTTAAGACGTTCCGTCGTTAATGGATGCGTGTAAAAATAATCCTCATAATCCTCCTTCGTAATAACTAAATTCTCAGGCGATGGGCTATCGACACTACCATGCATCTTAATAATTTCAACCTTCTGATCGATATCCACAATCGGTAACAAATCCGTATCACAACGTCGAATCACAGTTGAAACATGACGAAAAGACTCCTCTAAAAGCGTATCATAATTCGTCGTCCAAATCGTCGTCACATTCATCTGCGCCAACACCTTATGATACTTATTACTATAAATCCCATCTGTCGTCGTATAACACTCTACAATCTTATTCAAAATACGACCCTTATTATTTAAATTATTATTAACAATAAATTGAGCAACTTCTGTTAAATCTAAATGATCATCAATCTCTAAATCAATATCTTCCTGCATCTCCCTTAATAATTCAACCCAACTCTTAAAACCAGAAGGAACCGAAATGCCTGCTCCAATAAAAATTGCTCCCTTTTTCTGAACCAGAGCAGTCGAAAACTCATTAATCACAATATTTTTTGCCATTTCAGTAACCTCCAAGTCCTAATATCTAATCTTAATATATTACCATATACACGATTATTATCAAAACAAAAGTTGACCCTTTTATCAATTGTTAAAATAATAAGGGAATGCCAGATAACAAATAATAGCACAATCTAAATCATCGTCTACCAATAATGAATCAAAATCACCATAAACTTCAATACAACGATCTAGCAAATCACCCTACTTAACTAAATCATCTTCAAGCTCTTCCCACATCTGTCGAGTCAAAGTTCCATCTGCTACACGACTTTTAAAAGCATCACTCTCTAAGAAAAGCATCCCACTTTTACTCATCAAACAATGAGAAACAAGTTCTTGAATTAGTTTACTACATTCACCCAACTTAATTTTATCTATATTCTTTAACTCTTCCTGAATTTCCTCAATCCATTTATCCATCATTTCTTGAGCCATCCATAGCATTCCTTTATCCACAAATATCCTCATTATATCGATCTTTGGACAAAGAAAAAAGAGAAGATTTCTCTTCCCTTTTCCATTGATTAAACTTGGTAGGGCGGCGTATCCTACATCTCTAGTTACTACTTTAAAGTAGCGCTTTGGGTGCCATTTCCAACTTCAAATTCAATCAGTATAGTTCAACATAATTGTATCATAAGTTAAAGCTACACTCATCTACTAGAATGAATTATGCATTCTTAACTAGGAGGTAACACAATTTGTACAATCTGTAAAACAGTTAATAAAAAAACAGCTAAATTAGCAGTCATAATTCCGATTGATTTGAAGCTAAAAGTAGCAGAACTACTTCGAATGCTTTCAATTATTTTTGCTACTCCATTTAAAATCCCATAAACTCCAAAGAATAAGAAAAATAGAATCAAAAAATTTAAAAATGCATAATTCCAGTTATCATAAATTACCTACCATATCACTATAAAAAAACACCCACTCCCTAAATCTATTAATCCATCTATCTTCTTCATTAACTTACTCAATTCAACAGTGAGACCAACAATACCAATAATGCCAGATAGAGTTGAAATCATCCCATTGACTACTCTGTTTCCTAAGTAATCTGGATTTAAATACAAGAAACCTAATATAAAAATAAAGGCTCCAGAAATACAAATACCATTCCATTTATCTTCTTTTTTCATACTTCCTCCCAATTAAAAAGAGAGAAATATTTCTCTCTTGTCTCATACTATGAAACTCTATTAAATGTCATATCGCAAATACTTAATTTATATTTCATCCACCAATAATGAGTATCTACGAGTTCGTAATTTTCAAGTCTAGGTCAGTCATTTAATATGAATTTACGGTTTCATTTAAATTAACACCAGTCTACAATAAGGTATAACCCTATCAGTGGAGAAAACCTAGTGAACTTAAATATATATTTTTTTCATTAATCAGCTATTCTGTTAAGCTCACTAGGACAGGGAACCCCTCACTAGTGGACGAATGCTAAGAGCTCAATTTACAATTGAGCTACTTAGCGTGAGGACTCCCCCCGCCCACCAGCGGAAGATAGCTACGAGTTCGCTCATTACATTCACTCACTACGTAGCGCGGGTCCCTACTTATTCTCGATGTTCCCGACGTTTTTGATTTGTATTGATAATCTTCCATCTGGCATGTTGATGACTTCGATGTAGTCTTTGTTGTTGTAGTAGTCGAGTGGGATGGTGATTTCGATTCCTGTGTCTGTTTTGATTTTTTGTGTTTTCTTCAGTGGCATTTTGACCCAGTTTGTGTTTTGTACTGGTTTTTTGATTCCGTGATCTTCTTCGATTTGTGTCACGTATGTTAGTTTTGCTTCTGGAACTTGGTAGAAGACTTCTTCTGCGACTTCTTTTAGGTCAAGGTCTTTTCCTTCGTTAATGGTTTCTTTGATGACACGTTCTAAGGCCGGTACGACTTCTAATTTATCTAAATCATGATTTTTGATGACTTCATCTGCCACAATACGTGCTTTTTTTACAGCTTCTTTTACGGAGATTTCAGTTTTACATCCTAAGATTTTATCCGCATAAAGGAATGTATCGTCATCAACTGTTACTGTCATATTTTCTAAAATTGTCAGTGTTAGTTTATCTAAACTAATCGCAAAGAAGTTTGCGCTACTTAAACTAGCTGCTGGAATAATTGCTTGATGGACAATTAGGTTGTTTTGAATTCCGGTTTCACTTTGATTAACGTGGTGAACCATCCCCTCTTTACACGTTAGCTCAAGCCCTACGACATAGTCTTGATCTGAAATGGTTACTTCGCATAAAAATAAATCAGTTGATGTAAAAATCTCGTAACGATCTTTAATATCAAATCGCTTCGCTGCAATTTTCTCTGCAAATTCTGAAAACTCAATTGCACGATTGCGATAATCTAAAAATAGCTGACGCGCTTCACTGTCTTCCTTAAACACAGCAGGACGTCCCCCAGCATTTTTCATACACTTCTCAATATTTTTCTCTAAAAAGTGGTATGCCCCATCCACTGTATCATCAATCGGACGCTCTGTTGGCATGAACATCTGATGAACATTATCTAACAAATATAAATAACAACTCTTAACATTTACCGCCATTTCTTTCACCTCTTTATAATCATACCTACAAGTATACAATAAAATTAAGGTCAACATAATACATAAATTGTCGTAAAGGTAAATAAAAAAGCTAGGTTCTCCTTAACTTTCTTTATAATAAGATTGGCACGACTCACATCTACAACGCCTTACATCATAAATATATTGATAAAGATTTAGCTGCGCAGGCTTTTTAAGGCAATCAATGTCGAACCACTTGCTATCACCCGTAATCTTATCATAGACATCGCCCTTAAGTCGAAAGTTATTCTTTTCAATCCAAAATTTTTTACCTACCTCATCTCCTGCTGTAAGTCTAATCATCACTAAATGTTTAAAAGCCTCACTACAACGTAACAATCTATTAAACAAATCAACTCCATGACCATGATGAGGCATTGAAACTTGAAAAAACTGAATCATTAAATAAGATAAATATTCATGATCCTGATCAAAATAAACTCGTAACTGCATCGTCCATAAATAGCCTTCATTATTTCCCATCACCTCTATAAAATAACCATACTCGGTTTCATCCCATACTAAATCATAAATCACATCTGATTCTTGCTTTAAAAGCTCAATAAATAATTCAACCTCTCCATCGTATCACCCCTAAACTTAGTTTATAAAAGCGAATACGAAGATAAAACAAAAAGCAAAGCATAGTGCTTTGCTTTTAATGATAAGATTGACATGAATTACAATTACAAGGTTTGATAACATAAACAAACTTATAATTTTTTAGCATCTGAGGTATTTTTTCACAGTCTTGATTAAGTGCTAACTCTTCTGTTTTCTCTAACTCTTGAAATCCTTGTTTCTTCCAAAAACTCACCGCAGTTCGAACAGAACGTAATCGAATCATACTTAGCCCACCAAATGCTTGAGTACAATTTAATAAATGCTCAAATACTTTAGATCCATTCCCTTGATACATAGGTAAAGTAGCAAACTTATGAATTTTAATATATGTAATTTTTCGTTCAAATTGCGGACTTTGATTTGGATAATACAATTCTAACTGAAATAACCAATTTAATCGACCATTCTCAAAGTGATACTTCACTTCATAGCCGTATCGTCTCATATATATTAACAACCGCACATTTTCATCTAATAATTCATCTAATCCTTTTTTCCATTGAACACAAAAATTGGCAACCTCATCTGTGACTAACTCAGCTAACTCATTGAAATCTCTAATCGCACGATGATTTACCGAAATATTCATTAGATCCCCCTCCCACGCCACGACTTTTTCCTTGATCCCTTTATTATATTCCAATGCTCTTATTCTTCTACAACATTTCACTTTAGAAAGCCACAAAATATAGAACATATCCTAGATCTATAACCTTAAAAAAATTAATTACTAAATATACTTTCTATTATATATATCTATTTTTTCACGCTTAAACAGCTTTTAATTGGTCTAGAACTACCTATGGCAAGCTCATTATCAAAATGCTCTATGACTCAATATTGAAAACAAAAATGTCTTAGATTAATAAAAAAAAGATTAAAACTCGAAAGTTTTAATCCCTTATCCCTTAACTACAAACTCGACGTCCGTATCCAAATTCTACTGTTTCATTATACTTGCGATTTTTGAATCCAGCAAAATTTAATCCCTCATTTTTAAACCCATGTTTTCTTACAACTAAACGTTCCCCTTTACAAAACACTTTTCCTTGTGTTGGCTTCACTAAAGCCTTGGCAACATGATTATTTGTTTGATAAGTTGCAATTGATACTCGTCCTTTCATATCTTCATCCCCTTATATGTTATTTTTTTCACAAATCAATACTACCACATAATTGAAAATAAAAAAAGAGTTCTCCGTGATAAAATTCACGAAGAACCCAAGTGTGTGTATAGATTAAGTTAATTAAGCGATAATTTCATTAACGCGAGATAATACATCTTCTTTAATTTTTGCTACTTGCTCATCTGCTTTTTCTAATACATCAGCAACAACACCGATATAAACTTTAGCTTTTGGCTCAGTTCCAGATGGACGTAAAACAAACCAAGAACCATCTTCTAATGTATATTTTAAGACATTTGATTTTGGTAAGTCAATTGCAGTTGTTGTATCATTTTTTAAATCTGTATGAATAGATTCTTTGTAATCTTCTACCGCCACAACATCTTTACCTGCAACTGTTAAAGGTGTGAATTCACGGAATTCAGCTAAAATCGATTGAATTTTATCTGCTCCTTCTTTACCTTTTAACGTAATATTGACTAACGCTTCGCGGTAGCATCCGTAAGTTTCATATAACTCCATTAAAACATCATATAATGTTTTTCCATTTTGTTTATAATAAGCTGCTGCCTCAGCACACATTAAAACAGATTGTACAGAGTCTTTATCGCGTACGAAATCTCCAATTAAATAACCATAAGACTCTTCATACCCGAATACATATTCATAATCAGTATCTTCAAGCATACGAGCTTGCTCACCGATAAATTTGAATCCTGTTAACGTTGAAACCACTTCAAATCCATAAGAACGTGCAATAGCCGCTCCCATATCAGATGTTACAATCGTATTGAATACTTTACCTTTAGCTGGTAACGTTCCATGAGCTTTCTTTTGAGATAAAATATAATGAATTAAAATAGCACCTGTTTGGTTACCTGTTAATAACACATATTCCCCTTCAGGATTTTTAACAGCTAAACCTACGCGGTCTGCATCTGGGTCCGTTGCAATTAAAATATCTGCATCAATCTCATTCCCTAAAGTAATCGCCATTTCAAACGCAGATGCTTCCTCTGGGTTTGGAGATTTTACAGTTGAGAAGTTTGGATCTGGAACACATTGTTCTTCTACAACATGTAATTGGTCATATCCACACTCAGTTAACACACGACGCACTGGAATATTCGCTGTTCCATGTAATGGTGTAAACACGATTTTTAAATCTTTTTTATTACAATCTGGATTAATTTCTAATGCTTTAACACGCTCTGTATACACATCATCAATTTCAGAACCAATGATTTCAATTAATCCAGCCGCTTTTAATTCTTCTTCAGATTTTACTTCAATCTCAAACACATTCTCAATCGCATCCACTAATGCAATCACTTGATCTGCTTCAGCAGGAACTAATTGACAACCTGTTTCATCATAAATTTTGTATCCATTATACTCAGGCGGATTATGAGAAGCTGTTACCACAATTCCTCCTACCGCATTTAAATAACGAACAGCAAATGATAACTCAGGAGTTGGACGTAATGATTCAAACACATACGCTTTGATTCCATGAGAAGCCATCACTTTAGCTGACTCCATTGCAAATTCTGGTGAGAAATGACGGCAATCATAAGCAATCACCACTCCACGTTCCTTAGCATCTTCACCTAAACCTAATAAATACTTTGCAAATCCTTCATTTGCTTTACGAATTGTATAAATATTCATACGGTTTGTACCAGGTCCAACAACCCCACGCATTCCCCCTGTACCGAACTCTAAGTTACGATAAAAAGCATCCTCTTTTTCTACTTCTGTCATGTTTTCTAATTGTTCTTTTAAATAAGACTCTAAATTTTCTTGTCCCATCCAGTTATTGAATTCTGTTTCGAAAGACATAGCTCACCCTCCATATTCATAATTTAACTGATAGTTATTATATCATAATAATAACCAAAAAATAATATAGACTATTTTAAAAATACCGACAAACTTCTTACTTAAAAGTCATCGAATAACTCACCTCAAACATCGAATGAGGTTCAATGACTTGAATTCCCTTCTTACTCATCAGTTCTTGTGGCTCACCAACCGTATCCGCCACTCCATACCAAGGCTCGATACAAACAAAATCTGCAATCTCACCTAAAGCATTAATTGGCGACCAAATTCCAACATACGGGAATCCATCAAAACGTACAACCACTTCACGTTCATGATTATAACATCCAAGCGTGATAGCCGCTTCATTTTCAATAATTAACGTCGGATACTCTTCAAATAACTCTTTACTTAACGGTAATAACTTTAATTTATCAATAATTTGTTCCTTCTCTTCATACACACGGCCAGTTTCATTGTCAAATAAATACGTCGAAATTCCTTCATTTGTCTCAAAATGAAGATAATAATCACTGTATTCATCATCAGACGCCAACTTTGTACTAAAAGCAGGATGGGCTCCAATTGAAAATGGCATCACTTCCTCGTTATGATTCAACACCTGCCATTTTACAGCTAACGTCTCATCCTCTAATACATATCCAATACGTAAAACAAAATCGAATGGATACATCTCACGTGTCACATCATTTGCCTTTAGTTCAAACCAAACAGTATCAGATCCTTGTTCTACTAATTCAAACTCTAAATCACGGGCAAATCCGTGTTGTGATAATGAATACGACTTTCCATCATATAAATACTGATTCTTTGCTAGTCTACCCACAATTGGAAATAAAATCGGCGATGATTTTGCCCAAAACGACGGATTTGAATCCCATAAATAATCAATCTCATGCCCTAAATGATAAACTCGCTTTACTTCGGCTCCAAGAGTACTAATTTCCACTAATAATTTTTCATTCTGAATTTGAATCATTCTATCCCTCACCTACTTCATCTAAACTATTATTTCACATCATGAAATCGCTATTTTATTATATCATAATTTTTACTAAATGCGATTTTTTTATCAAATATAGGGAAACTACAAAAAAGGAGGTCATATCTATGACAAAAGAAAAATTTGTCGCTGTCCGTCGTAACAACGATGGCGACCTTGTAGCTTTCAAATCAAACACAGGAAAAGAATACGATTACGAAACAGCCAAAGAACTTTGTGAAAAAGGACTCATCGAAAACGCTCAAACCTTCAAAGGTAAAGGTGGTGGTACCTATATCCGCGGGGTTGTCGATGGTGATAAAGATAACAACCTATCAAACTTACCAAACTTCTAATTTCCGAGGAAATATTCCAAAAGCACTGACTAATCAGTGCTTTTTTTCTTCAAAATAATTGTTACTCCTACACTAATCATAAGGTACACCATACTTACTACTATCAAATCAAAAATCGCTGGTCTAGCTTTAGGATAAAATATCATCAACTGATCCACTAAATACTTCACAATAAAAGGGGGGATAAGCCAAACACTTGAAACTTTTATCCAATATATCTCCTTATAAGTCGGTTTTTCATGAATCACTATAAATAATATAATCGTCACAATTTGAATAACCCACCCTATTGTCACTAACATAAAACTTTTAAAAGTCCCCCACATCATAAAAGAAACAACTAAACCGATTACCATCATACCAATTAATACAGGCAAACACTTTTCTTGATTAGTCGGCTGACATTTTAAATCACCACGTAATAAGGAATCAATTGAAACATTAAAAACCTCTGCCAACCTAACTACATGCTCTGTATCTGGAATGGCATCTCCTAGCTCCCATTTAGAAATTGCCTGTCTTGAAACATTGAGTTTCATTGCCAACTGCTCTTGTGATAACCTTTCCTCTTTACGGAGTTGTACAATTTTTTCACCTAACATCATCTCAAACCCTCCTTTCTTTCACTTACAACCATACTAGATTTCCCTACACTAAGCTACCATCTCAACCTTGAAAACCTCGCAACTCAAAGTTGCATAAATAAAAAAAGTGACAATCGTCACTTTTTTCTATTCTTCATCACGTAAAACCCAGTCTGCTCCTTTAAATGGTTCAACTGTCCATAAATCTAAGAAACTTTGTTGACGTAAAGCCTCATAAGCTAAAATAGCCGCTACATTTGAAACATTTAACGAACGAACTTTATTTGTCATTGGAATACGGAAACAGTTTTCAAAATAAGGACGCAAAATCTCCTTCGGAATACCGCAACTCTCTGCTCCTAATACAATGTAATAATCTTCTTCAGGATTTGAAAAATCCATCTCCGTATGATTCTTTTGACCATAACGCGTACAGAAACAGAACTTTCCACCTTTATTTTTTTCAACAAATTCGTCCCAGTTCTCGTAAACGACATAATCCACTTCATTTACATAATTTGCACCTGCACGTTTAATACTTTTTTCATCAAGTGTGAATCCCATTGGTTTAATTAAATGTAACTTAATATCCGTCGCTGCACAAGTACGCATAATATTACCCGTATTTTGTGGAATCTCTGGATTAAATTGTACTAAATGAATTGCCATTTGCCTCACCTCTATTTTATTTTATCACAACCAAATTTAGAAAGGAACCTTACTTCTTCTCTAACTCTTCGTAAGCTACAATAGCCGCTTCTCTCAACCAGTCTGGTGCTTGTCCATCTCGTAATTTTGCTATCTCTGGCAGAGCCTCTTTATACTTATAAAAACTAGCATTAAACATCGCATTACGTTTCAAAACCGAGACACCTCTCCAAGAGCCTGCTAAATGACCATACTTCTGTTTAAACTCTTTATTACTCATCTTCAAAATTTCATCAATCTTTGGAAACTCTACACCTGTTGGCTCCATCTTCTCATGCAAATGAAAATCCACTTCACGATTATACGGACAAGCCTCTTGACAAATATCACAACCATAAATATTTTTACTAATCTTCTTATACAACTCTGGATCTAAGAACTCCTTAGACTGCGTCACATAAGATAAACATCTCTTTTCATTCAAGCTTCCATCAGGTTGAATCGCCTTCGTCGGGCAGGCTCTTACACAGCGATCACACGTTCCACACTGACGCTCAATCGGATTATCACTTGGAAACTCATAACTTACTAATAACTCTCCTAAATAAAGATAACTCCCAAACGTCTCATTGATAATCGAACTGTTCTTCCCACTAAACCCAATTCCAGAACGTAAGGCAACTGCTCGATCATTAAAAACCCCCGTATCAACACTCACAATCACCTCAATGCCAGGAATTTCTTTCTTCAGCCACTCTTCAAGCAACTGAAGCTTTTCCCCAACAATGACATGATAATCAACACCCCATGACGAACGCGAAAACTGCACATAAGGATCCTCTTTATCTTGCACCGGAAACTGAGTATTTCTCGGATAACTGACACCAATTGAAATAAACGTTTTAGCGTTTTCCATTGATAACAAAGGATTTGTCCGTTCTAGGATACTCCCCTTAGTTAGACCAGACGACCAACCAAGCTCATCACGCCTTCTAATTTCATCAGCCAACTCTAAAAAAGGATCGACACTACAAAATCCAATCACATCAATTCCAATTGACTTACTATATTCAATCAACTTATCTTTCATTAAATCACCTACTATCTATCTCCTCTACTTTACCTATAAAGTCAAAAAAAATCAAACGATATTAAACTAATTTTTTTGCTATGAAAAACTTAATTAAATCTATCGTATTATAAGCTAAAACTTTAGTTCCTAAACAAAAAGAGATACCCGAAGGTATCTCTTAAAATTTTTATCCTTTGTTTGCCCCTGCTGTAATACCTTCGATAAGGAATCGTTGCATTGACACATAAAGAATTGTAATTGGAACGGCAACAAGTACACATCCTGCCGCGAACATCGTAAAGTTATTTTGATTTTGTCCGTTAATCATATCATATAAACCAACTGCTAACGTTAACTTAGAGTTTGTTGAAATGATCATACGAGGGAAGATGAAGTCCATCCAAGGTGCCATGAACTGAGTGACAGCAACGAATGAAATGATAGGTTGTGCAAGAGGGAAAATAATCTTGAAGAAGATTTGAGCTTTCGTTGCACCGTCAATCATTGCCGACTCATCTAACTCTTTTGGAATTGAACCTAAATACCCTTTGATTAACCATGTATTCATTGGAATTTGTCCAGCAGCATAACATAAGATTAATGCCCAGTGGTTATCTAACATGTTGAAAGTTAAGAATAAAATGTAAAGAGCTGTCATCCCCATGAATGAAGGGAACATTTGAAGTACTAATACTGAAATTAACGCTGGTTTTTTACCTTTGAAACGGAAACGTGCAAAGATATATCCCATACTAGTTGATAAAGCAACAGATAAAATCATGTTAATAACAGCAATTTTTAATGTATTTAAATACCATTGTGCAAAGTTAGTTTCCTTAAATAATCGGAAATAATGTTCAATCGTTGGATTTTCAGGGAATGGTGTTGCAGTTGCAAGAGATGAACCTTGGTTAAATGATGAACCAACAATCCAAACGATCGGGAATAAAACTATAATACACATGAAAATTAATTCTAAATAAATTAAGATTGTATAAGAAATCTCTTTAATTTTACTCATTGTATTTATTTTTGAAGATGCTTTAGACGCCATTTCCTAGTCCTCCTTAAACGCAGCCGTTCTCGTGAAGTTCCATGCAGAGAAAGTACCGATGATTAAGAAAATAATAATCGACATTACTGATGCCATGTTATACATACGATAATCGAGCGTTAATTTATAAATCCATGAAATTAAGATATCTGTATGTCCTGCGTAGATAAAGTTTGGATTAACAGGTCCCCCTTGAGTTAAGAAGTAAATTAATCCGAAGTTATTAAAGTTACCCGCAAATGACATAACTAATAAAGGAGCTGTCGAAGCAAGTACTAAAGGTAATGTAATTTTCCAGAACTGCTGACGTTCATTCGCTCCATCTACCTCAGCTGCTTCATAAATTTCTTTTGAAATTGACGTCATAATACCTGACATTAAAGCCATGAAGTATGGGAATCCTAACCATAATCCAATACCTAAAATTGTTAAACGTGGAATCCAAGGATTTGAAGAATCTGTTAACCAATAAATTGGAGAATCTATGATTCCTGCTTGCATTAAATATTTATTGATAGGACCAAATTGTCCATTAAATAATTGTTGGAAGTTTAACTGCGAAATTAAGGCTGGTACTGCCCATGGTAAAATTAAAATACTACGCCAGATTTTTTTACCTACAACGCGTTTATTATTTAAAATTACCGCTTGGAATAATCCTAAGAAGAATGGTGCTGCAGTCGAAATCACTGCGAAAATAATTGTCCATAAGAATACATTCCAGAAAGTGTAGAACCAAATATTCCCACCGTCAGCAGTAGAAGAAGCGGTTTCGCCAATTGTAAATAAGAATTTAAAGTTTGCTAATCCAACCCAGTCAACTAGTTTAGTTGGTGGTAAATGCGCACTATTGTAGTTTGTAAATGCTACTAAGAATGCAAAGATGATTGGCATGAATGAGAACATTAATAACATTAATGTTGAAGGAACGATTACAATATATTCAAATGCATGTTCCCATGTTTGAATTAACCATTCTTTACTCGACATTACTTCGCCTGTCTCATTAATTAATTCTGCTGATTTGTATGCATCTCGAATATTTACAACATAAATCACTGTAAATACAACTAAGATGATTGCTGCAATAATACCTTGAATTAATAACATAACTGAGTGATCCCCGGGCGTTAACCCGCTCTCAGTTAACATTGAAGTTTGTGTACCTAATGTAATTAAACCCCAAAGTCCTTTTCCGAAGAAACCTGTACTTTCACGGAATGAAAAGGCTCCAGTAAAATAATTTCCTGTTAGCAATTCTGCTCCAACTAAAAATGCTTGGAAAACAAAGAATAAAACTGCTTTTAACCATTGTTTATTGTATGCTTGGCCTGCCCCCCATACAAAAACTGATAATAATGCTGCCAATTTTGGCTTTTTCATTCTCTCCACCTGCCTACGATGATATTTGCTTTACACCCGCGGTATTAGCCTTACCCCTCTTCACTTACTCCCAATAATTTATTTACAATCAACTTTAAAAGACAAATAAACTATTGGGAAGTAAATGAACGTAATTTGCTTCCCCCTCGGTGCTATAGCTATATGATAACGTTTTATTTTACTAAATGAAACCGTGTAACCAATTACATAATATTTTTTTTGAAAATTATACCTGATTACTATTGAAACCATCATTTTTCCATATCTAAATATCTCGTATTTTCGCATAATGTGTCTTTTTTTCTTTTATTTCAATAAAAGAAAAAGAAAAATTGTTGGATGAAAATTAATAAAAATTTTTAAAAAAATGACGGTATACCATATTTATTACATACTTAACAATCACTTTAATTTATCTCCCTTTTAGTATGTGATTTTAGTGAAGAGAGAACATCTTTTATCATGCCCCCAAAAGACATTTAACCTCTTTTCTGTTACCTTATTAATGACTAAAAGAACAATTAAAACAAAAAATTTTAATCGCTAATCCATATTCTATCAACTATATTCACCTATTAAAGTTGTTTATCTTTTATAATAACCATACTGAGGGAATGATACCTATTTAAACTCTTCCAGACTGATTTCAGGCGATCTACTAACGTATATTAAAAATTGCGTCATTCTATCTATTCAATTAAGGGTTTTTTCCTGTCCATTTAGGGCGTTAAAAGAAGCATAGATAACCTCTATGTCAAAATTCAAATCTTACCCGTAGCTATTTTTAAAATGTCATATATAGCTTAAACTACCTTCTAGGTTTATCACCTAAATTCATGGCACCTTAAGATCACAATCGGAATTTAATCTTCATACCTTAAATAAAGAACAAATCACTTACTTAAAATAAGATATCTCCTAATTCCCCCTTTCCAACTTTTAAAAATCATTCTCTTTCTATCTAAAATAAACTAACTATGACCTACTATCTAACTGATTCTTCCTCCACTAATTGTTCATTAACTCCTCTATTTTTATCTTATACAAAAAAATCCTAGTAGCTTAACTACTAGGATTTCAATTTAAGTCATTATGGTTTTAAAGATACTACTCAGTCATTTGTAATGCAGTATTGTAATCGTCTAAAGCTTTAGCAGCTGCTTCTT
>NZ_CALIOS010000090.1:0-7387 GCF_938044715.1 uncultured Turicibacter sp. | reverse complement strand
CCAATTGCTTAGTTTGTGATGAATAATTGTCTGATTTAAATTGACAACTCAGGATAAAAAAAGATGGTAACTCTTTACCATCTGTTAATCACAATGCATATAATCATCCGCTAAATCCCAAGGAACAATAAACCCGCTTCCTTTTGAACAAAAAATAGAGGCAGAAGGATTTGAGCGATCCTCCTCTTTATTATATTGTTTCAATTCAATGATACTTGCTTGGTTATGACACACATCATATCCCCTAACACGCAATGAAATTTTCCCTAATCCTTTTGTATAAGATAAAAATTCAATGGGATAATCCATAAATGTTGCAACAGGAACTCTCCCTTTAATAATACATTGATCATTTCTAGTGACTGGCGATTCAAATGTCCCAGCAGATTTTTGAATATCCGTGATAACTTTTCCCATTAACGATAGATCAACTTCTATTTTAAAATCGTAATACGGTTCTAAAATTATTGAGTTTGCTTTTTCTAAACCTTGACGAATCGCACGAGATGTTGCCTCATAAAAATCTCCTCCACTCGTATGCTTAGGATGAGCTGCTCCCGTTAATAACGTTACTTTAATATCCGTGACTCGAGACCCTGTTAAAATCCCTACAATTTTTCTTTCTAATACTTGCTGTTTGATGAGATTTTGATAATTGATTGGTAACTGTTCTATATGACAATTCGATTGAAACTGGACTCCACACCCTCGGTCTGCGGCCTCAATTAAAAGATGAACTTCTGCATAATGCTTTAATGGTTCATAATGTCCTCTCCCAATCACTGAATCAGCAATCGTTTCAAGATAAATCACCTCACACGGTCCAAATGAAATATCCTTGTGATATCTCTCTTTCATCAGATTCTTCAAAACATCTAATTGAATGATGCCCATAATTTGAATCTGAATTTGTTTGGTCTCTTCATTCCAAACAACACCTAGCGAAGGATCCTCATCCTCTAATCGCCTAAAATAAGATAACATCTCAAGGGGATTGATAGATGAATCATAAAGAACCGTCACACTTAAGGCAGGCAATAATTCACAAGAGTGTCTTTCAACTAAGTCACCTATCCCATCAAAAATTCTAAAATCACATAATCCCGTCACACCAACTAATTGTCCTGCCTCGACATAAGAGACACTTTCATATTTACTTCCTTGATAGACTCGAATCTGATTAATCTTTTCCTGACATTGCGTCTTTTGGTGAATAAACGTATCTTTAACGGATAACGAACCCGATAATAATTTAAGAAAAGTGACTCTTTCCCCTTTTTCATCATATCGAATTTTATACACACGTCCTGAAAAAGAATCCTGTATGGAGTAGTTTGTTTCAGTTAATTCATCTAGCACCCATAAAAAATCAGCAATTCCGATATTCTTTAAAGCAGAACCCGCCATAACGGGGATCATCTTTTTTTGCTTTATTTTAACTTTAAGAGCTTTAATCCAATAATCACGTTCAAGATTTCCTTCAAAATATTCTGACATTAAAGACTCATCTGTTTGAGCAACTGTTTCAATTATTTCTAATGATAACTCTTTAATTTGTTCACTCGCTTCAATAAAAATGGAATCGACTTTAAATTTCTGCTCTATTTCGTTTAAGAGAGTTGAAAGATCGGTGCCTTCACGATCTATTTTATTAATAAAAATAAAAATCGGAATCTGATACCTCTCTAATAAATTCCAAATCGTTTCCGTATGGCCCTGAATCCCCTCGACTGCACTGATAACTAATATCACATAGTCCATAATCTGAATAGAGCGTTCCATCTCCGTTGAAAAATCAATGTGCCCAGGTGTATCAATTAAATAATAGTCATGACCATTATAAGAAAAAGTTGCTTGTTCTGCAAATACTGTAATCCCACGTTTTTTTTCAATATCGTGATGATCTAAAAAAGAGCTTTGATGATCGACACGTCCACATTGCCTAATGGAATTCGTTAAATAAAGAAGTTGCTCTGCTAATGTTGTTTTACCACTATCCACATGCGCAAACATTCCAATCGTTTTTTTCATGATGACACCTCTATTTATAAACTTATTTTTTTATTATATCAAATCTTTTTTAAACTGTCCTTATAACATTATTCGAACATTTGTTCTAAAAATAATTGCTATCCTTCAAATAATATGAGATAATAGCATGGTTAGAAAATACACCACTCTAAAAACGGATAAACTCTCCCCAAGTTTTTATCCCCTATCCTATTTTTCTACTTATCAAAAAAGCACCGCTTCATGCGGTGCTTTTTTGATTATTTTTTATTTATTTTCGGAAAACCAAACATAATGGCTAATAATCCGAAAAGTCCCATTAACATTGGATAATGAACATATGGGATAATTTCAAATGGAGAAATAGCTGCTAAACCAGCTGCTCCTAAAAGTTGAGCTCCGTATGGAATTAAACCTTGCCAACATGATGAGAAAATATCTAATAAACTAGCCGAACGCTTAGGATCAATCTCATATTCATCAGCAATATTTTTTGCTAGAGGACCAGATACCACAATGGCAATCGTATTGTTAGCTGTACAAATATCAACTAAACTAACTAATCCTGCAATAGCAAATTCAGCACCTTTTTTAGATTTAATTCGAGAAGTTAAAAGATGTAATAAAAATTGAATCCCACCATTAAACTTAATTAACTCTAGTGTTCCCCCTACAATTAAACAAATGATAGCTAATTCTTGCATTCCAGCCATTCCTGAAGACGCCGATTGAATTAAATCTGGTAGAGTAGCCGCGTGTGTAAATAACCCAATCACTCCTGCTACTAACACCCCACTACTTAATAAAGCAAATACATTAATTCCGACTAATGCACCCACTAAAATATATAAGTACGGTAAAACTTTAATCCACTCAAAACTTCCAACCATCGTTGTGGTTTGATCAAATGACATTGTCGTCACGACTAATAATATCAAAGAAATAATCGCAGCTGGTAAGACGATAAAGAAGTTTACTTTAAACTTATCCTTTAATTCACAACCTTGAGTTCTAACAGCAGCAATCGTTGTATCAGAAATCATCGATAAATTATCACCGAACATTCCTCCCCCTACAACCGCTCCAACAACAAGAGCCACAGGAATTCCTGTGGCATTAGCAATCCCTAATCCAATTGGTGTTAAAGCCGTAATCGTTCCAACCGATGTTCCCATTGAAATAGAAATAAAACTTGCAATAATAAACAATCCTGCAACGACTAAATTAGGGGGTAACACAGATAAACTCATATTTACGGTTGCGTCCACGGCACCAATAGATTTTGCAACACCTGAAAAAGCTCCAGCTAATAAAAAAATAACAATCATCATGATAATATTTTCATGACCTGCTCCCTTACAAAAAACGGCGATTTTCTCGTTAAAGGTTGCTGTACGATTAAATAAAAAGGCACAAGCAGCTGCTAACATAAACGCAACTAACACCGGCATATAGTAAAAATCACCTGTGATAACTCCACTTCCCACAAACAATACTAAAAATAATCCTAGCGGTAATAACGCCCACGGATTTCCCTTATCTTTCAACTTATTCATTTTCTCAACCTCCTACAAACCTACATATAGCTTCATTGTTGATAGTTTAGCCTAAAAATTTATAGACTTTTTAAGTTTACTTTGATTGTCGAATGTTGTCAACTATTTAGAACATCATTTTACATAACTTCTTTACATTTAGTCAAAAAAAACTCATTTCTTTCGACAAAAATTCCGATACTTTCACTACTCATATAAGATATAGTAAAGAAAACGTTTATAAATGTAGGAGAGACATAATAATGAGTGTAAAGCAAGTAATCTTAGGCCGACTTAACTCCATTGAGCGGGAAGGAATGGAAGACCTAATAAAATTTCTAAATAAAAGTGATTACTTCCTTGCACCTGCTAGTGTAAGGGGGCATTGTAATTATCCATATGGATTAGCCATCCATAGTCATAACGTTGTTGAATTACTAATCGAAAAAAACAAACGATTCCATCTAGGATTAACACTTGAAAGTATCTACTTAGCAGGCTATTTACATGATTTATGTAAAGTGAATATTTTCAAACCCGTTTTAAAACTTCGATACAATCAAAAAAATGAAAAAGAATGCTACTTCACCTATGACTGCATCGATGATTTTCCTCTCGGTCATGGAGAAAAAAGCGTCATTATTGCGCAGCAATATATTCGTCTAACACTTGAGGAAATTTTATTAATCAGATGGCGTACAGGACCCGCTACACCTTGTGAAAATACTTACCGATACGATCAAGCATTAAAAATATGCCCTGCTATCAAAGCGATTTTTACCGCTGATGAAGAAGCAGCAACCTTCTTAGAAAAAATTAAAGAACCTCAAGTCTATCAACCAAGTGTCTATTATGCTTGGAAAAAAACAGCTATTCTACCTAAAAATCTATTACATTGAACTAAAGTAGAAAAGGAGCCGCCTTTAAGAGGCTCCTTTTCCTTAATGTCGACTCAAATTTTTAATAGGTAATCCCTATCTAATAGACTTTTTTTTCTTATTTAAGAATAATCAAATCTTAATCTGTGCATAAACAATGTTTTTTTACTTTATAGGCGGCTTGAGAAAAGCATGTATGTCATCTGGTTCAAAAAATCATTATGAACTAGATAGTATAAATTTTGAACACAATCAACGCCTCACTTAATTGATCTTTTCAATCAATATTTTAATTGCTTTCATGAATGTTTTTTCTAAATGAAGTAAGCTAACTGCTACCTGTTCAAACGTTTAGAGAATTAAATCAGGTAGCACACTTTTAACTCGTTCTACTTCTAATATCGGCTTCATTTTTTGAGTTTACCATCTCTTCATATCCCTTCACCGTTCTAGTCAAAATTCCACCCTATCCCCCCTTCTTTTATAAGATAAGAATTTTTTAAAATAATCGCATTAAAACAAAAAAATCGTCATGAAACAAATCATGACGATTTTTTATTTAAATAAAAGGATTATAAAAGCGCGTTCCATTAGAAAAGGTAATAACTAAAAAAATGGCCATTAAAACGCTAAATCCTACAAGTGTATAAGCATCTCGCTTTAAAAACGGACGTTCAGAATAAAAGGTGCGTTTTTTATGTTTACCGAATGCCCTTAATTCCATCGCATAGCTGATTGTTTCAATACGATCTAAACTAGTCAAAATAAGAGGCATTAAAATGGCAGACGTATTTTTAAGACGAACCCATAATGTTGCCTTGCTAGACATATCAATTCCACGCGCTTGCTGAGCTTGAGAAATCTCAACAAAATCACGTTGAATATCTGGAATATAACGCATAGCAATCGCAACAGAATAAGCCAGTCGATAACTAATTCCAATTTTGGATAGTGACGCTGCAAATTCACTTGGATCAGTTGCTGATAAGAAGACTAAACCAAGGGGAATAATCGTTAAGTACTTCAAGGTCATATTAAATTGATAAAATAATTGTTCCTGCGTTAAGACATACGGTCCAAATAATTTAAACAAATCATGCTGTGTTCCGTAAATATGAACGCCTTCAACTGGGGAAAAAATAAAGACCGCTATATTATTGATAACTAAGAAAATTAAAATAAAATAAAAGACGAGCGCCACTTGTTTAAATTCAACTTTTGATAGCTTAAATAAAATTAAACTGATGATAAACATCATCCCAAGAACACGCGTATCATAACTTAACATCGCCGTGATAGACCAAAGTAAAAAGCAAATTAGCTTCGTACTCCCTGTTAAACGGTGTATGGGTGAATCCACATCAATATAAGCAAGCAGTTTAGTATTCATTAAGTTCTCACCGCCTTATCTGCAAAAATAAATTTTCGAATAAAGTCCACCGCACTCGGAAGTCCTGTCTGCATGGCCAGTTGATAAAGTGATGTTTTCTTTAAATGAGAGGCTTCAATCAGTTGATCGTCAGTTAAAACATGCCACGTTGACGTATCAGCTAACACTTCCCCATTTGTAATCACAATGGCACGAGTTGTGTATTCAAGCATTAAATGCATGTCATGTGTAATCATTAAAATGGTAATGCCACGTTGATTAAGTTCGACTAAAAACTCCATAATTTCGGTGTAATGACGTAAATCTTGTCCGGCAGTTGGCTCATCTAAAATTAAAAGTTCTGGATTTAAAACCAAAATAGCTGCAATACTTACACGTTTTTTCTGACCAAAGCTTAAAGCTGAAATCGGCCAATTACGATATGGATAAAGACCACAGATTTTTAATGTTTCAATCACACGTTCCTGAACTTCTGTTTCTGATACCCCACGAACACGAAGTCCAAGAGCCACTTCATCAAAAATTTTTGTCTTTGAAATCATCTGATTCGGATTTTGCATCACAAGCCCTATCTTATCTGCTCGTTCCTTAATCGTTTGAGTTCCCATATCTTCGCCATTCAATAAAATCGTTCCTGAAATCGGTTGATAAAATCCACTAATCAACTTTGAAATTGTTGATTTTCCTGCGCCATTTTTTCCAACTAAACTCAACATTTCACCTTTACGAATTTGGAATGAGACATCCTTTAAGGTTAAGCTATCAGATTGATAACCAAAACAAACTTTCTTAAACTCAAGCAAAATGTCTTCCTGATTTCGTTCTTTTTGAATTTCCGTCTGATCATACCAACGATGAGGTGCCTCTTGACATCTTGATAAATCCATTTGATTTAAAGATTGTGGATTCATACTCGCTAAAATCTCGCAATTTGCGTATTTTAACGCTGTCACATATAAAGGTTCGCGAATTCCAATTTGAGATAAAAGATTTGAGGCTAATAACTCATTTGGTGTCATATCAGCAATAATACAACCTTCATTCATTACAATAATTCGATCAATGCATGCCTGTAAAACGTCTTCTAAACGATGCTCAATAATCACAATCGTTTTATGCGTTTTTCTTGAAATTTCATCAATTAATGACATTGTCTGCTCTCCAGCTGCTGGGTCTAAATTGGCTAATGGTTCATCAAATAATAAAATATCAATATCATCCACCATAACACCGGCAAGCGTAACACGTTGCTTTTGTCCGCCTGATAATTCGTGTGGAGCAGATTTTAAATGCGTCTTGATATCAACAAGTGTAGAGACTTCATTCACAATTGACTTCATTTCAGCTTGTGGCACTTCTAAATTTTCAAGTTTAAACGCAATATCCTCTCCTACCGTTAAGCCAATAAATTGGTCATCGGGATTTTGAAGAACTGTCCCTACATAATTAGATCGTTTAAACAGATTATGCTTTAGAGCATTTTCACCTTTAATTTTAAGATTTCCACTTAACTGACCTTTATAAATATTAGGCACTAATCCATTAATACAATGAGCTAACGTCCTTTTCCCAGA
>NZ_CALIOS010000089.1:0-20881 GCF_938044715.1 uncultured Turicibacter sp. | reverse complement strand
GGCTTTACAATTTAAACTTGTATGATTAGTCAGTGGAATATAAACAAAATTTGAATTATTGTATTCCATGACATCCACAGTTAAAGCTAACTCTTTTTTTCCCGGAATATGAGTATAAGGATCCGGTTTTAAAATCCGATCAATCACCCTCATGTTTTATCCTCCTCAAATAAAGCTCCTGATGAGCATAACGCCCCTCTAACACACTATATTTTTAAAAATGAAAAGTTATTATACCCTTAGGCGGATAATTTGCATTTTGACTTAAAAAGTTCACTCTCTTTCGCAAATATCTTATCACTCCTCTGATTCTTTTGGCGAAAATAGCCACTCATTCTGACCTACTGTTTGTGAAAAAAACTCTAAATCCCCTCATCCGGTATTTGAAATTTTCTAAATTAGCTAAGTTGTCATATTTTGAAAAGTTGTGTGATTGCACCTGAAGGAAAATCCATTCTTTTTATGAATCATCATATATTTTCACCTCTCAAAACATAGACTGAATCAAGACCCGAACAGTTTCTTTTTAAAATTCGGTATGCTATAATAATCCATAATTAAAACATTTTTTGGAGGTGTCAGATGAATTTACGTCAATCTAAATCCGTTTTACTCATTTTTTCATACGTATTTGTGATGTTTTTACTACCATACGTCACGCTATATGGAATTTCAGCTCTATTTAATATCTCAGATCCAATTGCTTTACAAGTTTATACGAATCTTGTTTCCTATCTAGTTTTAGTCGCGATTACATTATTATTGTTTGGAAAAGAATTATTAACTGAATTAAAGGAAATCAAATCCACTGGAAAATATCTTCGTGCTGTTTTAGTGGGGTGGATTATTTTATGGGGTTGCTCCATTTTAGCAAATTTAATTGTGATGGCGATCACGCAATCTGAGGAATCATCAGTCAATCAACAAGCCATTGAACAATGTATGAACATCTATCCAGTGTTGATGGGAATCACAACCGTCTTATTTGCCCCATTAGTCGAAGAAGTCGTGTTCCGTTATACGATTATGAAAGGTTTCTTAAATCGTCCATGGATTGGCATTGCCCTCAGTAGTTTCTTATTTGGAATGATTCACGTTATTTCCGCAGGTGATTTTATTTATGCTATTCCTTATATTGCCATGGGATTTGCTCTTGGATATGCGTACTATAAAAATCAAAACATCTGGTATTCTATCGGCGTTCATTTATTCCAAAACTTATTTTCAACCATCATCTTAATTTCATCAATGCAATAAAAAAAGCACTGAAACTTACAGTTTCAGTGCTTTTTTACTTCAGTTTAAAATATAAAATGACCTATTTGATAAAAGACAAACGTCACAACATAAGCCACAATCAATCCAAAGCCAACCATCATCATCGTCGTCTTCGCCGATTTTGTTTCTTGATACATTACCCCAACGGTCGATAAACATGGGATGTAAAGGAGTGAGAACACTAAGAAAGAAAATGCTTGAAGTGGCGTAAATAAGTTCATTAGTCCCGCTTCACCACCACAGATAATAAGCATAGATGAAGCCACAAGTTCTTTGGCTAAGAATCCGACCACTAAACTACTCGCAGCTTGCCAAGTTCCAAATCCAAGAGGTAAAAACAAAGGAGCTAAGACACCACCGAGTATCGCTAAATAACTCTCGTCACCTGAAACATGTAGGCCGGCTGGCCCCATCTCATTTAAGATCCACATAATAATTGAACCTAAAATAATAAATTTCCCTGCAGTATGTAAGAAGTCACTTCCACGATTTAACGTTTGATTTAATAAATTTTTAAATTGTGGCACACGATACGGTGGAATTTCTAAAATAAAATTCGTTTCTGTTTTCTTAAACATCGAGACCGATAATAATTTAGCACTTAATAAAGCGATGATAATGCCTAGTAAATAAAGGGCCATGATAATTAACGACTGAAAACGACTAAAAAACATTCCCACGAATAAAACATAAACCGGTAAACGAGCTGAACATGACATAAATGGAATAATCATCATCGTTTTAATACGTTCTGAACGATCTGGAATCGTACGAGTCGCCATAATAGCGGGAACGTTACATCCAAATCCTGTGACTAAGGGAACAATGGCTTTTCCATTTAATCCAAAGCGAGAGAAAATATAATCCATCACAATCGCCACACGTGCCATGTAACCTGTTGCCTCCATTAACGATAAACAGAAGAACAAAATTAAAATTTGAGGTAAGAATATAATCACACCACCAACCCCAGCTACAAGACCATCTATTATGGCACCGTAAATAAATCCATCAGGTGAGGCCCCTAGCATCACTAATAAATTCTCGATTTGTGGGATAATCCAATCATTTAAAACGCCATCAAATCCATCCGAAATACGATTTCCAACTAAATCAAATGTAATCGAATAAATGAGAAGCATAAAAATAAAGAAGATGATAGCTCCCCAAATTGGATGCGTTAAAATGCGATCAACACTCGTTAACTTCGGCTTCACATCCGGTTGAAACCCTGGAATTACTTCCATCGATTCTTGATATACCTTATAAATAAACTCACGTCGTTTATTAAAAATGGCTCCTTTTAATGATAGGGCAATTTCTTTTTCGATAATGATTTGCTCTGTTTTAGCAACCACCTGTCGAATCTCATCCGCATGTGATAAAGATAAATGACTAAAAATCCCTTCATTTCCTTCTAAAATTTGAATCGCAATCCAACGTGAATCCAAATGAGTAGGTGTTGAATCAAGTAACGCACTAATTTTACTAATCGCACTCTCAACTTCCACACCATAATACAAATTAAAGGCTACCTTTGAACTTGATGTAGGTAACACGCTAATTAAGTCATCCATTCCTTGATTTTTACGGGCGGAAATTAATGAAATTGGCACACCAATCAACGCTTGTAACTTTTCTACATTTAATTGCAATCCTTTTCTATTTAAGGCATCCATCATATTCATCGCAATGGTCATTGGAACGCCAGCTTCTAACAACTGAATCGTCAAATGTAAATTACGCTTTAAGTGTGTGGCATCTACAATATTTAAAAATCCATTGTAATCTTCATTTAAAATGGCAAATGTCACAACTCCCTCGTCTTCACTACTTGGAGTCACACTATAAGTTCCAGGAAGATCGATTAAAACGTCATCCGTTTTCTTAATACTTCCCTCTAGCTTGTCAACCGTTACCCCACTCCAGTTTCCAACATGAGCATTCGAACCCGTTAAATTATTAAATAAAGTGGTCTTCCCTACATTTGGATTTCCTATTAACATGTATCTCATTTTTTCACCTCTACTCTCATCCTCATGATATTTTTTCTATTTTAATTTTTTTCGCATCTTCAACACGGATGCAAAAATCAACATCTTCGATTGATATATAAAATAATTGTCCAAAGTTTAACACATTCAACATCGTCACTTCAGAACCAATTGAAATCCCTACATCATAAAGACGACGACTAAAACTATCAGAAATCCCATTAAATTCAAGAATGACAGCCGTTTCACCTATTTTTAATGTCGATAAATCCATTCTCTTGGCCCCCTTCTTTTTATTGATAACTATTATCAATAAATATAGTATATCATATGCCAAATTATCTGTCTACTTGTTTAAAAGTTGACTCTTGGCATCAGATTTAATACATATTTGCTTAACTTAAATAATACATTCATTATAGGTGAAGAAAAATGAAAAATATAATGAAATCTGTTGTGTTATTATTATTTCTAGTTTTATTACTGCTTTATCCCGCTCCTATTATTGCCTCGACAAAAACTGGACTCTTAACATGGGCTGAAAAAGTAGTTCCCGCTCTCTTTCCATTCTTTGTGCTCACTCGCTTGATGATTTACTATCAAGTGCCTCAAATGATTGGAAAATTATTCGCACCCATTTTCAAATCGGTTCTTAAAATTTCGCCTTTATCCTTCTTTGTGATGTTCATGAGCTTCATTAGTGGAAATCCATCAGGGCCGAAAATGGCACGTGAGTACTATGATAAGCATCTGATTTCCGAACGAGAGCTAACTGGACTTCTTTATTTTTGTAACTTTTCAAGTCCACTCTTTATCATTGGAACAATCGGAGTTGTCCTTTATCAATCGACACAAATAGGATATCTGTTATTAACGAGTCATCTTCTTGGGTCTATCACTGTTTTTATTCTGTGTTATCCCTATTTTAAGACGACCTCTTCTAAAACACTTAATATCGAATATCCAACACAATCCTTTGCTACTATTTTAATCGACTGTATTGAAAGTAGCATTCAAACCTTATTACGTGTGGGTGGAATTATCGTCTTTTTCTACATTGTCTCAGAAGCTTTTAACATCATTCACTTAATTGAGTGGTTCGATCAACTGTTAGCACCTATTTTATCTTCTATGAACATCAACACGATTGAGCCATTCTTTGCAGGACTGCTCGAGTTTACACAAGGTGTGACAAAAGTTGCCTCAGCTTCTTTCCCATTTAAAACGAAACTGATTTTAACTGCCTTTATTGTGAGCTTTACAGGGCTTTCAATTCACACTCAAACCTTTATGTTCGCTAAAAATTTAAGCGTTTCTTACATCAAGTACTTATTCATGCGATGCGTACACGGTATAAGTAGCGCTCTGATCGTCCTATTTGGCTATCAATACCTCGAGCAAACAGATGATGTATTTTTACAAGTCGGATTTCATCCGTTATTCATTCTAAATCCTTTTGTTAAATTAACACTTGGATTCATGATTTCATATCTGATTCTTAAACCTCTACAACTTATCATTCATCAGATGGATCGTTATAAAAAAGCAAAAAGATGAGGGAAAACTCCTTCATCTTTTTGCTTTATTTGTGTTTAATATACCCGACTAAATTTGTTTCGTTCACCAGCATTTTAACTTTGCCTAAGTGACAATCATTAATTTCTGTTTTAACTTCATCAATATATCCAAACTCTTCGTAAAAATCATTCAAACGATCGGTAATATCAAATACTAACCCATTGACAACCACGTAAGTTGGATTTCCATTCTTTCCATTGAAGAAACGATTAATTTCTTCTAACGTGAACACTTGATTAGGATAAATAAGTTTAGAAACAGTGGCACGGTGCGTTTTACCATCATCATAACTTTTTAAAGGCATATGTTCTTTTCCCCTCTCTTGCTATTTCACCTTACTGTTCTTCTCATATAATCTATGAGAGAAATTCATAAATAGATACTGATTTAGCCTAAATAAGTCTTTTGTCGCTAAACATTTCACTATATGAAACCATCGAGTCGATTATTAGCAAATAAGAACAAATGTCTAAAAAAAAAGATAAAACCATTGTTCTTAAACGCTGGTTTTATCCATTCATTATTTATTAAATTATTTATTAAATTTTTTCTTTAATGCCTCTTGCACAAACTCAGGAACAAAGCTTGAAACATCTCCACCAAATCTAGCAACTTCTTTTGTCGTAGAGGATGATAAAAACATGTTTTCAGCACGCGTCATTAAAAACACTGTTTCAATATTAGGTTGTAATCGTTTATTCGTCGTTGCAATTTGAAACTCATATTCAAAATCCGTTACCGCTCGTAATCCACGTAAAATCGTTTTAGCACCAAGTTGATTAGCAAAATCAACTACTAACGCATCAGCACAAACAACGACTTCAACACGTTCTAAATGTTTGGTTGCTTTTTTTAACATGTCAACACGTTCCTCGACCGTAAACAATGTTTTTTTATTAATATTTTCAGCAACAGCGATATATAAATAATCAAATAATTCATATCCACGACCAATGATATCTAAATGACCATTGGTAACAGGATCAAACGTTCCTGGATAAATTCCAATCTTTTTCATAACTGCTATTCCTCCACTATCATCCTTACAAAGGATTAATCACGATGATAAATCGTAATGGATGTGATGCCATAAATTTCACGTTTAACTTGTTTGATATCCCCTATCATCTCATGCAATTCATCTTCTTTTAAGCACTCCGCCATAATGATTCCCCCAGATGCTAATAGGTTGTGTTCATTTACAAACTCAATAATCTCATTAATTTTCTGTCCCTTATAAGGTGGATCTAATAAAATTAAATCAAACTGAATGTCTCGCTTGACTAACGCCTTTAACGCTCTAAAATAATCATTACGATAAATTTCGACGCAATCTTCAATTCGTAAATCTTTAACATTTTCTTTAATCGTGTTAATAGCAATCGTTTCTCGATCGACAAAAATGACTTTATCAATTCCTCGACTTAATGACTCGATTCCTAAATTTCCACTTCCACCAAATAAATCAAGAGCGATTCCACCATCAAAATATGGGCCAATAATATTAAAAATACTTTCCTTTACTTTATCAGTCGTTGGTCGAGTATTCGTACCTTTTACTGCTTTGATGCTTCTTCCTTTTAATGTTCCGGCTACGACTCGCATTTTATCACTTCCTAATATTTTTCTATTTTATCTCATTATTAAAATGTAATTGAACTTATCATCTTTTATTATCTGGAGTAACTCCATCATGACTAGCGGGAAAGTTCATTAAAAATGTCTAGTTACAGTTAGCGCTCTATCTTAATCTCTCTTACTATTAATGTTAAGAATTATCTAACTCAAACTTTTAATCTGACGAATACTCTTTTAATTTTAATGTTAGAAGGTCGAAAAATCAACAAAATATATTTCTTTAAATCTATTGCGATCAATTCACTTCTATCTTTTCAATAAAGTTTACTAATTTTATAGTATTTTAAAATCCTAATGTTTTAATTAAAACACCTTTTTAATGATCATCTTCAAACTATTACGATTGCATCGATTTCCAATGACAGAGTTTTTAATCTGAATAACTTCAATTCATATTCCCTTTATCAAAAATATAATTTGGAAAAATTATATAAAATTAGCTTAAATACCATAAAAAAGATATTTACGTATAATTTCAGCTTGTTTACGTTAAATAATCTCAAACTTAATATTAACGTGATATATTAAAAGTGATTTGAAAAGCAAAGTATAATTGCTAGGAATAAATAAAAAACTGGACCAATTAACCTTTCTATACCAAAGACTGATTAGTCTATCCAACAAGAATGTTAATTTATGTGCTTTTATTTCCCCTTTAATGCATCTATTAAAGATTTTTAGCAAATGTATATTTACTCTCATATTTGATTTATCTAAATCTTTTATATCATCAACAAGGAGGTTACTAAACGATGAAAGCTTATTCTCAAATTATCGGACTATCAAGTCTTATTATCGGATGTTCATTAAACGTAGTGTTATTCACTTCTTTAATTAATTCAATGATCGCTGTTATCCTATTAGCAGTTATGGGGGTTGCTCTAGCTGCCTTCTCTTTATCTTTAAAGCCAGAAAAAAAATGGATTGGAATTGCCGGACTTGTCTTAAATCTAATTCCTTTAGCTTATATGGCTATTTTATTTGTCGGGCTTGGATAATCTAAATTAAAAATTAATATTATAACCAAAAGATGTTAGATGAATTTCTAATATCTTTTTTCTTTTTCAATCAACAAATATAATTTCCTAACACCCCCCTAATCTACTCCCCTCCAATGATTATTTCTCCAAAATTAAGTATCTTCTACAATGTCATCGATCTTTGAAGCTAGAGAATAACTTATAAAACACTCTGTTTTGTCAATTATCTTATAATCCCTTAAAGGAACGACAAAAACTCTTATCTATTTTTAAAATAAACGTATAGAAAATAAAAAGATGGTCAATATTATTAGTGTAGCCGAGAGGTTACAGTAAAATAATCCCCCCTATTCTTCTATCATACTTCTCCTCTCCCTTTCACATATGGTCAAAGTATGAATGAATAAGCCGCCACCCCCCTAGGCGGCTTATTTTTTTATCTTTACTACCCAATGAAAGCGTGTTATAATATCTAAAAATTGGTAAAAAGAGAGTGATTGTAATGAAAGAAAGTTATTATCTTGCTCCATTTAAAAAACGAATGAATGCCCATGCTTTGGATTTATCGATGACGATTGGTCTTATGTTTATTCTTATTTTGGCACTAACAGGGCCGATTCAATACCCTGTGGTTATCATTGTCTTTTATGTCATGGCCATCTTATTTCCTAGCTTAAATCATGGACAAACGATTGGAAAAAAATTAATGAAAATTAAACCGGTTATGATAAAAGATGAGAAAGAACTCACTTGGTGGCAAATTCATCTTCGAGAACTTTTTAAATACTTATCCCTATACTTTTCTTTCGGTATCACCCATTTGGCTAGCTTTTATATGATCAGCGAACGAAAGGATAAACGAACGATACATGATTTAATTTTCAAAACACGTGTCGTAGACTTAGACCCTCAATTATTATATGCACAACGCGATCAAGCAGCTGAAGACGATTACTATAACCATTATAATTCCCAACGAAGCATCCGCTAAAAATGAAAAGTATCGAGTCCTCAAGAAGGATTCGATACTTTTTTATTGAGTTAGTTCCATCACTAATTCTTCTTGTTTCTTTCTTGATATAGGACAATAAAAAACTCCACAAATCAAAGCAGTTAAAGGAGAAACCAGCACCAGTCCCATACATCCAATAAACGTGTGCAAAATTTCAGCTGAAATCTTTTGAGAATTTAAAATGGATAACAAAGGCGTTCCTTGTGCTAAATAAACCATTAAAATCGTAATGTAACTTCCCATATAAGCCAACAGCAAGGTCGTCATTTGACTCCCAATAACTGACTTTCCAATTGTAAGTCCCGATTTAATTAAGGCAGTGCGTTTGATGGTCGGATGATGCTTTAACACCTCCTCAAGTGCCGCTGAAATATCAATGGCTAAATCTAGAACGGCACCCGAACATGCTAAATAAATACCCGCTTGAAAAATACCGTCTAAATCCAAATTTTGATAACCTGCATACAAAAGCGATTCTGACCAATCCATTACCGCTCCATCAATATTAAATAATCTTCCAAACCATACCGCTAATAAACAAGTCAAAAAAGAACAAATCATCGAACTTGCTATGGCTGTATAAGCCTTTTTGGTCCAGCCTGCTACTAATAACAACGTCACGATGGTTAATAAATTCCCCACCATTAAAGCCATAAAAAGTGGATTCCAACCTCTTAATAAGGACGGAATTAAGATTTTACAAATGCTCAGTAATGCAAAAGCAAAAGACAATAACGTCCGAACCCCGGTAAATCCAGAAACCATAATGAGTAAGAAGATAAAACAACCAACTAAAATCAGTTGTTCGTCCAATCGATAATAATCAATTAAATTAGCAAATATGACTTGACCTGATGAATTTTGCTCAATCAACGTCCATACCTTATCTCCGACTTCATATAACTTATCGACTTCTAGTTTTCCCGTTAAAAGATTCATTCCTTCAACGATTTCACCTTTATGTGCTCCACTTAAAATTTCAATTTCGCATCGCTGATCCCCCTGATTAAGTAATCCAGTCGTGTAAACCCCACTGTTATTGACAGATCTCACGGTTGCTTTAACGCCTGATGAATTAATATAAATCTGCTGTTCATAACCTGTTGGTAAAAACCAAAGAATCGCTAACAACAAAACAAAAACACTAACAAATACTATCTCTTTACGCTTCACACTGCTGACTCCTTCACTTAATCTACCTGACAAATTTCAACTAATTTATGAAAGACATCCACATTATCGTAAAATCCACTAAACAATTCAGCTCCAACACCTCTCGCATAAATCGCAACCGGTGCTCCTGTATGCGCATAAGATGTCCAACCAATACCTGCTTTATTATTTAAAAGATGAGTTAAGCTAACCGATAGTGGATCATATCCGCCATATAAAATTTGAGCCTCCTCAGTTTGATCCCGATCATCCTTATTTTTCATCGACTCTTCAAAGCCAGCCTTTAATTTCTTCAACTCATCATCCGACATGACAAACAATGCCTTTTCTCCATGAGTAGCCTCTTCATCTTCTGATGATATCAATCCAAAGTTTTCTTTAATAATCGGATATACATCCTCAAACGTTAAATTTGGGTTGCTTGCTTTTAAATCTTTAATTAATTCATCAAACGCAACATAAGACATTTTTTGTGCCTTTAACAACTCAAACGCTGTATGATAACCTGTTTTAGCATATCCAATACTCATTCCTCCTGTTTCATGATCACCGGTCACCAAAATTAACGTTTCTTCAGGATGCTCATTTGCAAAATCAATTGCCACTTGAACGGCATCTTCAAAAGCTAACACTTCAGCAATGGCCGTCATGGCATCATTTGCATGACAAGCCCAATCGACTTTCCCTGACTCTACCATCATAAAAAATCCTTGTTCGTTATCTAGGACTTTAATCCCTTTCTCGACAAAATCAGCCAACATTAAATCGTCTTCTTTGGCATCAATGGCATAAGGCATGGCTCCTGAATCTTGTAACACAGGACTTTGAGCATATACCTTACCTGATGAGGAGTCAAGCGCCAAAATATCTTCCTTCGTCTTAGCTACTTGATATCCATTTTCTTCAATGATCTCATACACATTTCGTTCATCTTCATTTTTTCCCGTTGGCTGTGCAATGCTTCCTCCGCCAAAATAATCAAAGTTAGATGTTGCTAATTGTGTGGCAATCTCGTAATAATCACCTCGAGATGGAACATGAGCATAATACGCTGCAGGGGTTGCATGATTAATCGTGACTGTTGTCACAATTCCAATTTTTTTTCCTGCTAATTTTAATTTTTCAGTGATGCTTTCTGTTACCTTCGTTTTATTTGCTTCTAACCCAATGACTCCGCTATGCGTTTTCACACCAGAAGATAAAGCTGTAGCTGTAGAGGCTGAGTCTGGAACGAAAGACGTTGAATTATGTGTCGTGACCAATCCAACCGTAGGAAAAGCTGTAAAATTTAAATTATTAGTTGTGATTTCACCCTCTCCATCATTTCCTGTATAGACTTGGGCAGCATTTACCTGAACCTGTGACATTCCATCTCCAATGAACATAAATACATACTTAGGCGCCACCGTCACTTCAATTGTTTCAGCAACTGATACTGATTTTTCTTCTTCATTTGAACACCCCATCACAACCGTTAAAGCAGTTGCCATTGATAATAGGATGTTTAACCATTTTTTATTCATCATCCATCCTCCTGTTTTTAACCAATAAACTTATGATAACCAAATGATAGATTTTTCATCAAAAAATCTAACTTTAGAGAATATGAGGAATATCTAGACGACATGATATTCTCTTATTAATCTGACTTATCTTTATCAATCGTATTTTTTATTTTTCGTAAAATCTAAATTTTTATGTCAAAAAAGAGAGCACTAATTCAGTACTCTCTTTTAACGATATTAGAAACGGAAGCCACCGCGACCTTTACCTTTTCCTTTTTTACCTTGTCCCATCATGCCTCCAAAGCCACCCATTGCACCTGGATTACCTCCGCGTTGCAAGGCATTGGCCATACGTTCCATCTGTCGTGGATCCATGCTTGAGAATTTCTTCATCATTTTACGCATATCTGTAAATTGTTTAATCATACGATTAACTTCTGCAATATCACATCCGCAACCTTTTGCAATACGTTGCTTACGACTTGCATTAATTAAATCAGGATTTTTACGCTCTTGCTCTGTCATTGAGTAAATAATCGCTTCAACACGTGCCATTTGTTTTGGATCAATATTAATATCTTTTAATTGGTTTCCGACACCCGGAATCATTTTTAAAATATCTTCAAATGCTCCAAGTTTTTTCATTTGTTTCATTTGCTTTAAGAAATCATTAAAGTCATAAGTAGCATTCATCATTTTGTCCGCTAACTTCATGCTTTCTTCTTCATCGAAGTTTTCTTGAGCACGTTCGATTAAGGTCATAACATCTCCCATTCCTAAAATACGAGATGCCATACGCTCTGGATGGAAGACTTCTAATGTATCTAATTTTTCACCAAGACCGATGAATTTAATTGGAACATTAGTAATTTTACGAATTGATAAAGCAGCACCACCACGAGTATCACCATCTAACTTCGTTAACACAACCCCTGTTAAATCCAATTGATCATGGAATGATTGAGCGACATTAACCGCATCTTGTCCAGTCATCGCATCAACGACTAATAAGATTTCTTGTGGATTAACAAGCTCTTTAATATTTTTTAACTCATCCATTAATTGCTCATCAATATGTAGACGTCCAGCTGTATCGATAATGACTAAATCATGACCATTTTCACGAGCATAAGTCATCGCTTCTTTTGCGATATCAACTGGGTTCATTGATGTTCCTTTTTCATAAACCGGAATATTTAATTGCTTACCGATTGTTTTTAACTGATCAACGGCAGCAGGACGATACACGTCACAGGCAACTAATAATGGATTTTTCTTTTCTTTTTTACGTAAATAACTTGAAATTTTTCCTGTGTGTGTCGTTTTCCCGGCTCCTTGTAATCCGACCATCATAAAAACAGCTGGTTTAGCATGACCAAAGTTTAACTCAGCCGCGCTATCCCCCATTAATTTCGTTAACTCTTCATTAACAATCTTAATCACTTGCTGCCCTGGTGTTAAGCTTTTTAAAACAGCTTCTCCGACAGCTTTTTCCTTAACTTCATTAATAAATTCACGTACAACTTTAATATTAACATCGGCTTCAAGTAACGCTAAGCGTACTTCACGCATCATCACGTCAACATCTTTTTCAGTTAATTTTCCTTTACGTGTGACACTTTTTAAGGCCGATTGTAGTCGTTCTGATAATGTTTCAAATGCCATAAATTAAACCTCCAAATCGAGTTGTTGCAACTCATTAATCCACTTCATCATCTGCTCATCCTGTGTATGAACTTGCATCTGATCTAAAATTTCTTCACGTATTTCACGCTTTTTTAATAATTGTAACTTCGTTTCATAATCTTCTAACAATTTCTCTGTTCGTTTAATGTTATCAAACACGGCATTACGACTTACCTCAAATTGTTCAGCAATTTCACTCAACGATAAATCTTCTTGGTAATAAAGCTCAAGATAAGTCTTCTGCTTTGATGTTAATAATACTTGATATGCATCATACAGTTCATTCATTCGATTGACTTTTTCTAACATCACAATGCCCCCACTAGCTTCTATATACAAACTAAACGATAATTTATAATTTCATAATCAGACTTAATCGTTAAGCTCTTTTGATACTAAAGAGACCTATAGTCCCGATAAAAGTTTTCAACTGCATCAAACTTATCAAGACCCATCTATTCAGCCCTACCTAAAAACCTAATTACTCCGCTTCATTTTCAAATAAATCTGCAAATAATCCATAAATATATTGTTCAATATCAAAGTGAACTAAATCTTCGGCTTTTTCTCCTAAACCAACAAATTTAATCGGAATCCCAATTTCATTTCGAATGGCTAAAACAATTCCACCTTTTGCTGTTCCATCTAATTTTGTTAAAACAATTCCAGATACATCTGTCGCTTCTAAAAACGCCTTCGCTTGATTCATTCCGTTTTGTCCTGTTGTTGCATCAATGACTAATAATGTATCATGAGGCGCTCCTGGAACTTCACGTTCAATCACGCGTTTAATTTTTTCTAACTCTTTCATTAAGTTAACTTTATTTTGTAAACGTCCTGCCGTATCACATAATAACACATCAACATTACGAGCCTTCGCTTCTTTAATCGCATCAAACATAACGGCTGATGGGTCTGAACCTTCACTTAATGACACCACATCGACCCCAATGCGGTCTCCCCAAACCTGTAATTGTTCAATTGCACCTGCACGGAACGTATCTCCTGCGGCTAATAAAACAGACTTTCCTTTTCCTTTTAATTGATGAGCAATTTTTGCAATTGAGGTTGTTTTTCCAACCCCATTTACCCCAACAAATAAAATAACAGTTAATCCTTCTTTATTCAGACGTAAGTTTGAGTTCACAAACTCACCTTTAACGTAAATTTCAAATAGTTTATCGACCATAATACGCTGTAATTCTTTTGGATCCGTAACATTATGTTCGCGTACAGTCTCTTTTAATTGATCAATGAAATCTACCACGGTATTAACACCAATATCAGCCATAATGAAGATTTCTTCTAACTCTTCAAACATCTCTTCATTAATGTCATTATAGCTTGAAAAAACAGACTGTAACTGTTTTAAAAGGTTACCACGTGTTTTTTTCATACCTTCTTTATAATGTTGCTGAGCACGAATTTCTGTCTCAGAGACTTCTTTTTTTCCAAGTACCATCGACTTTAGACGATCAAATAAACCCATCAGGCTTCACCTCAATTAATTAATAATATCGTGTCATACAAAATGACTTTAATGCTACTCTATCATATTTTACGGTCTATGACTATTATTTTTCATCATCTAGATAATCTGAAACATTATCCATACGAACTGACACGAGTTTCGTTACCCCTCGTTCTTGCATCGTCACTCCGTATAATACATCAGCTTTTTCCATCGTTCCTTTACGGTGAGTAATAACGATGAACTGTGTTTCTTTACTAAATGCCTTTAAATAATTGGCATAACGAGAAACATTGGCTTCATCAAGTGCAGCCTCAACCTCATCGAGCACACAAAACGGAACCGTACGAACTTTTAAAATGGCAAATAATAAGGCAATCGATGTTAAGGCTTTTTGTCCACCTGATAATAAATTTGAAGTTTTTAACTTTGTTCCAGGTGGCTGTGCAATGATTTCAACCCCAGTATTTAATAAATCGTGAGGATCAGTTAACACTAAATCAGCGGTTCCACCACCGAATAATTTTTTAAAGATTTCAATGTACTCAACACGAACCAAGTCAAAGGTTTCTTTAAATTTAATGGTCATCTCTTGGTCCATTTCATTAATCGTTTCCTCTAAATTAGCTTTCGCTTCAATTAAATCATCGCGTTGTGTCGTTAAGAATTCGTATCGTTCTTTCACTCGTTGGTACTCGGCAATTGCAGCCACATTGATCTCACCGAGTGAAGCAATTTGACCTTTTAAGCTACGAATTTTTTGTTTAACTTCTTCAATACTTCCCTTTAAAGGATAATGTTCATTCGCATAGTCAAACGTCATTTGATGTTCTTCTTCAAGTTTTTTAATCATTAAATCCATCTCAACATCAACTTTTCCAATCGCAACATCGAGTTGATTAATTGACTCCGTCATTTTTTGATGAATTTTATGACTTTCTCTTACTTCACGCTCTAAAACCTCAAGTTCTTGACTGACTTTTGTTAAAGTCAAACGTTGTTCTTGAATTTTTTCAACAATCGATTCACGAGATTCTTTCTGTTGCTCAATTTGTGTTTCAAGTGAAATAACTTCATCATCATTTCCAAGCATTTCTTGTTCGCTTTGCTCTAATCGATTGATTAATTCTGCTAAACGTTCTTTTGCTTGGCCTGATTCCTCTTGCAAACGATAATGAGTCGCAATTTCACTTGTTAGAGCCGTCTCAAGTTTAGCCACTTCAACTTTTAACTCCGTCATAACTTCCATCAACTGAGTTTTCATTTCTTCTTGTTGTTCAAGTTGCTCTTCTAGTGTATCAATGATTCCTTTAGCTGATTCAATTCGATTTTCAAGTCTTAAACGCGATTCGGCTAAATCATTATTCTTTTCAACTAATTGCTTATACTCCGATTCATGTTCACGACGTTCAATTCGGAGTAATTCGTCACGTTCATTTTGTGCTTTTTCACGATATTCAAACGCTAATTTTTGTTGATTCGTCTCCGACATTTTATCTTTTAAACGTTCGCCAGCCGATTGAAGTTTTGATAATTGTTTTTCAGAATTTTTAACGACTTCTTGTAACTCTTGTTGAAGTCCTTTTGATTGTTCGACTTCTTCATTTAACTCTGCAATTTTCTTTTGACAATCTTCAATTTCATTTTTTTGACGTAATAACGATGAACCTTGACGTTTAACAGCCCCTCCGGTCATCGCTCCTCCTGCATTAATAACGTCTCCTTCAAGCGTGACAATACGATAACGATAATTCAATTGCTTTGCTAAATTTTTAGCCACATTTAAATCTTTCGTAACAATAATACTTCCTAAAATATTCTCAACAATTTGTCGATATCGTTCTTCATAACCCACTAATTGTGAAGCCACACCTACAACATCTTGATTATTTTGAATACGATTTAAAACATCCATTGGCAACACACGAGACTTAATAACATTTAAAGGTAAGAATGTCGCACGCCCCGCATGATGACGCTTTAAGAAATCAATAGCATTTTTAGCAGCATCGTCACTTGTTGTCACAATTTGTTGCATAACAGGACCTAGTACCACATCCATCGCCAACTCAAGTTCTTTAGGAACAGACACTAGTTCAGCAACGGCTCCCTCAATCCCATTAATTTGATTTTGCTCACGAGCCTTTAAGATTTTTTTTACCCCTTCGTTAAATCCTGAGAAATCTTTTTGAGCATCCTCTAGCCATTGTAAACGATTCATCATTTTATCGACTTGATGCGTTAACTGTCTAAAACGATTTGTCTCCATTTCTAATTGCTTTAACGAATGTTGATGCGTTTTTTGTAATGTTTGATACTCTTCACGCTTCTCCTTTAATTGTGCACTTAATTTATCATACTCTTGCTTAAATCCTTCTTGCTCACGACGCAACGTCTCACGATCAATAAGCGATTTATTTTCATCACCACTAATGCGTTCAAGCGTCACCTCTGTCTTTTTAATTTGCTGATTAATCGAAATGTATTGATTTTTAACACTAGCTAGTTCATTAACATCTTCAAAGTAAGCCTCTCGCGTGGACTCTAATTCTGTTTTTAAATTTTCCTCCAAGTGTTGATATTCTTCCGTCACTTGATTTAACTGTGTTTGTTTGGCTAATAAACGGGATTCGGTTTCTTTCATCGAACTGGTCGCTAGTTCTAATTGCTTCGTCGCTAGTTCTAACTGCTGTTCAAGTTCGACCTGTTGTTCCGTCAGTTGCTCTTTATTTGAAGAGGCATTTTTATGACGTTCTTTTAAAACATCTCGTTGACCTTGTAATTTTTGAATTAACTCTGACGTTTCAACTAACTCAGTTTGTAAGGCTTCTAACTGTTGTTCTTGAGCTTGTTGCGTTTGCTTTAAATTATCCATTCGACGCTCATCCGTCGCAATCTTTCCATTAATACTTAAATGTTCAAACTCCACTTCTTTACGTTCTTTTTTTGAACGTTCCATTTGGTCATTTAACGTTTTAATATCATAAGCTAACACACTGATTTCTGACTCACTACATTCCTTTTTTAAGACCATGTACTTTTCAGCTTTTTCTGATTGCTTACGTAAGGGTTCAACTTGGTCTTCTAACTCAAAAATAATATCTTGAACACGACTTAAATTATCACTAGTCGATTCAAGTTTGCGCGTTGCTTCTTTTTTACGCATCTTATACTTTAAAACACCTGCTGCCTCTTCAATAATCACACGGCGATCTTCAACCCTTGCCTCGACAATGGCTTTAACTTTATCCTGAGAAATAATGGATAACGAATCATGGCCAATCCCTGAATCCATAATCAAATCAATGACATCTTTTAAACGAACTTTTTGTTTATTAATTAAGTATTCACTATCCCCCGTTCGATAAACACGACGGGTAATACTTACTTCATCATAATCAATCGGTAAGCTTTGACAACTATTATCTAAAACGAGTGTCACTTCAGCAAAGTTAAGTGGTTTACGAGTTGATGTCCCGGCGAAGATAATATCTTCCATTTTCCCACCACGTAAACTTTTTGCCGACTGCTCTCCGAGTACCCAACGAATCGAATCTGAAATATTACTCTTCCCTGATCCATTCGGTCCTACGACAGCCGTTACGCCTCGTTCAAACTCGACTACAGTTTTATCGGCAAAGGATTTAAAACCAATTGTTTCAATTCTTTTTAAATACATATGTTTCATCCTTTATCTACATTCTTTATCTATTTTATTATACCAAAAAGTCATACGTAAAATAAAGGGACTTCTACGTTTATCAAACATTAGTTCTAAGATTATCTTCTAAATCACATATCATTTTCCAAAGCTATCCCCTCTTGTGATGCTTATACAAAAAAACAGCACTTCTTTTCGTGCTGTTTTCACCATTAAACTTCAAAGGTTGTCCCATCTAACCACTTCCAATGTGGTCTTGCAACTTTTATATCCTGTATGAGGCGATATAAGGCTAAATCTTTTTGTTTTGCTTCAATCATAATATCTAGATCTTGATTAAGGGGTTGAACCAACTCAATAAATCGAAGCAAATCCTCAATTTCAATATAATCTGAATGACGACGATCCGTGTCAAATTCTTTCGGACTTGAAATATGAACTTTAGGAGGCCAAGGATTTTGATCCCACGTTTTAAAAATGGATTCTAAAAGGGGTTGAAGCTCTATCCCTTCGTTATAGCAACGATGATGATGAATATCAAGAACCATGGGGATATTTAAGGTTTGACATAGCTTAAGAACATCATCGGCTGAATAAACTTTATCATCATTTTCAATGATTAAAGCCTTTTGAATATTTGGTGGTAGCCGATGAAATGTTTGAATAAATCGCTCTAATGCCGCCTCTTTCCCACCGGCTTTCCCCCCCACATGTAAAACAAGTTGAGGAGACTTAATATCAAATAACTCAAATAAATGCAACTGATGTAAAAGGGATTGAATCGACGCTTCAATCACTGCTTCATTGATACTATTTAAAACATTAAACTGATCGGGGTGTGCATCGACTCGCATGTCATATTTCTTAATTAGATCTGCAACTTCTTGACATTCCTCCTGAATGACTTTGGAATAATCCCATAGAACCTCTTGATGGGTGGCCAATGGAATTAATTTTGATGTCATTCGGTAAAAATGAATCTCTTGTTTCGCGTTATAATTTAAAATTTTAATCAAATCGTGCAAATTTGATTTAGTTACGCGCGTTAATAAACTAAGTTGCTCACGCTTTGAAGAAAGTGATGAATATTTTTTATAGGTCACAGGTGATGAACTTGTAACCTTATCTAACTTTAGCGCAATAGCTACATAACCTAAACGAATTTTCATAAAAAAGACCTCGGTTTTCTAGAATCATTCTAGTTTACCCAGGTCCTCTTTAAATTATTTATCCTTAAATCTTTCATCTTGTTTGATCATTTGTTCCATCTGACGATCGGCGCGTCCCGCTACGACTAAACAACTATATAATGCAACCATCACTAACGTCACCAAACTTCCGACGACGACACCTGCTAAAAACATGGCGTCACCTCCTTTTACCTCTAGTTGTTATTTTCTATGTTTACTAAGCCCTTCTTGTGAGACGACGATCCCCAAAATATCTAATCTATCGCGGATGAATCAGACCTAGAGTTCCATTTCACTGACATTTAAAACGAGACTCGTTCCGTTTTCCCTTAAGTTTTCAATTTCATGGTAAAACTCATATCCGGTTAGCAATTCAATGTGATTCCGATTTGCAAAATCTTTCGCTTCATCATTAAAATCACTTGTTGTAATGACAATAGCTTGATCTGCTTGAACATCAAAATCTTGCATCGCTCCTAAAACACCTCGAATGTCACTAACCCCAACGATATCACCGACTGACATTTCTAATCCTGCTGGATCGGTATATAAATCTTTGATTAAGGGAACACATTTAAACCACTTGACAATGATTTTTTCACCTTGTGACCACATTAACAAATCATAACCTTGCGTCGCCGGATTAGTCGCTACTTCAACCGATTCATATCCCTTCAGTTCATAAAATAATTTTAATAATTGGTTAAAGGATTCATCACTTAAATGCTCTAGTTGCTCAAATAAAACGAGTTGGCTTAGCTGTAGTCGACGTCTTTCATTTTGCTTACTATACTCATCTAATGCTAATTTACGTTGATTTTGTTTATATTTAATCAACAATAAAGCAGCAATGGTTAAGAGTAAAATAATAAGATACCAATTCCACATCTGCCACTTTGCAATCCAATCCGTAAATCCATAAAAGAAATCAAAAACAACAAATGCAATAATTAAATATGCAATATAAACGATTCTTTTTTCCATAACATCACCAATTTTATTATGAAAAAAATGGAACGATTTTAAACAAAATCGTCCCAATAAATCAAATAACTTCTTTACCAAACGGCATTAGAGATAACTTTGCCATTTTAATGGCCTGAAAAGCGAATGGAATTCCAACAATAGAAATAGCTAACATTAAAGCACTCACTAAATTCACTAAAGCCATTTCTAACCCACCAAAAAGTAACCATAAAATATTTAAAACAAAAGTCCCACTTCCATTGTTGACTGTCACAACCTCTTTACCAAATGGAGCTAATTGTAATTTAGCTAACTTAAAGCATTGCAGACCAACCGGAATGCCAACAATCGTTAGACACCAGAGAACGCCAAACAAACACCAAATTAATGAGGCCCATAACCCGCCAAAAAGTAGCCATACTAGATTTCCAAGACATGACATAAGCATCTCTCCCTTCCTATTTACTATATCATATGAGAGATTTGATAGGAAGTCGTGTAGGATATTACTAGAAATTGTAAATCATTTGTTATTTCATAATCTTTTTAATTAATTTTAACTTGTCTTTGTACGGAGGGAACACAAGATTTAAGTGAATTTTCGTCGAGCGATTCACCATGCTTTTTTCGTAAGTGAACGTCTTAAAACTTGCCTCTCCATGATAACGACCCATTCCAGAACTTCCAACCCCTCCAAAAGGCAGTCTTGAAGACGCAACATGCGTAATGGTATCGTTGATACAACCTCC
>NZ_CALIOS010000088.1:0-4085 GCF_938044715.1 uncultured Turicibacter sp. | reverse complement strand
ATTCACTCGTGCTATTGTTTAATAAATGACAATAGCCTTTTTTAATCCAGGTCATACTAAAACCTCCTTCAATAATTCACTTTTTCGATTAAATAATTCCTCTAAGCACTCCTCATAAACCATCTTTCCATATTGAACACCATATAAATCCACCAAATGAGCGGTTTTATTCTTGGAGTTAGACGCATTATGGAGTGACATTAGCGTCACTAGGTTATAGTCCGTATAGGTCGGCAGTGTTGATTTAAACTTGATTCGCTCCTTTTCTAACCATGATGTCATATTAAATCCCCCTTTTTCATTAAAATGGTAAATCATCATCGTCGATGTTAATCATGCTACTAGCTTGGCTTTGTCCTGGTGTATAAGTTGGTGGTACAGAGAAGTTGGGGTCAAATGGATTCGTTCCTGGTTGTGAGAAAGGACTGTCAAATGTCGTGGGTTGTGTTTGAAATCCCGCTTTTTGTTGTGGTGATTGAGATTGTCCTTGTGATTTTTTTGATTCTAAGAACTGAACATGATCGCAGACCACATAAGTGCTATATCGTGTTGAACCATCGTTCGCTTGGTAGCTTGATGTCTCAATTCGTCCCTCAATGCCAATTAAGGCTCCCTTTTTTAAAAACTTGGCCATGTTCTCAGCCGTTCCTCTCCAAGCCATACAATTAATGAAATCAGCTTGTTTTTCTCCATTAGCCCCTGTATAGCTTCTATTCACCGCTAAACTAAACTGTAGATTCGCAATTCCATTCGCCGTATATTTTAACTCTGGATTTCGTGTTAATCTTCCGACTAAAACGACTCTATTAATCACACCTCATCACTCCTTAATGTCGTATCATACTTCACCATCCAATAGTCATGTATTGACCTCATGTAATAACTAATCTTTCGCCGATTGAGATATTGCGTGACTTCATTAACCCGTTCTAAGGAATAACAATAAATTTCACCGATTGGATGTTCTTCAATATGTAATTTTTCTTGATAAATAAACTCAGATAAGGCTTGCTTTCCTATCGCTTGATGCAACTCTACGTCAATTCCTAACGCTCTCATTTTTGAAACAGTCTTTTTATCTCTGAACTTTGTTCCTAGCTTAAGATGTTTATTGACTGTGACAATCGTTACTCCTATTTGTCGAGCAAATTCAGTCTGTGTCATTTGATTTAGCTCCAAATACTCTTTAACTGTCATTTTTATCACCTATCCCGCTACTCGTAATTCCTTTTTTAATTTCGTTAAATAACGACTAGCCTTCACTTGATAAATTCCATACCTAGGTGCCACTTTATAAAGAGGTTCTCTCGTTTCTAAATGAATTAAAATAGCTTCGACCATGTTAGGTTCGAACTTCTTTCTTTCCATGACCTCTTTCATATATTCCAGCCATTCTAAGCGTCTTGCTTCACTAAATCCATCAACCCCTATAGTGTTTAAAAGATTATTCTGTTTCTCTTCCTCCCATTCAAGGCTAAGCGGTCTTTCTCCTAAGTGCTTTTGATATTCGTATAACATGCTGAAATATGCCGTTTTGTAAAAATAAGTTGAGAAGGCATAACCTTTTCGAATGTCGAAACCTTTAGCACTCTTATAGAATGCAAGGTAACACACGCTTTTTAAATCTTCGCTTTCAAGTGTTGGACACTCCCATTGATGTTTTTTCAAGAACCTCCAAAAACAGTCATGGATTAATTTTTCGAACTTTTTAAAAAGTTCATCAAATTCTAGTTCCCCTTGTTGATATTTAATAATCCACTGATCGCCTTCACTCTTTGTTAATGTCATACATTAGCCTCCTCTCCGTAATCTCCTCTGATATTTAAAGCCTTTAATGTCGCAACTGGTACAAAGATTCCCACTACCTTATGTTTTCTTAAAAACGTCTCGTCTCCTATGTTGTGTGCTTCTTGATGATGTTCACGACATACCATAATGAGTTGCATTTTACTATGGTCTACTTTATTTCTGTTCATTCCAATCCCCACTGTGTCTAAATGATGAACCACTGCATGAGATTTACCACAAACTGTGCATTTTCGGTTTTTGAAGCAAAGATAAGACCAGTTCTTAACCGTCTTGGCCACTTCAAACGTCTTAAACGTTAGTGGAATATCATTCACAAAGGTAAGGTCTAAGACATAATCTATAAAATCACCCGCTAGTTCCATCGAGACATTCGAAAGACTAAAGTGTGAAATCTTTGCCTCTATACAAAAGCTTTCTTTTAGCTCTTCTTTTACCTTTTCCACTCCTATTTTTTTATGGCTATCACCGCGCCATATTCGAATATCGTTGAATAGGGAATAAAGAAGTCCTCTTTGTGCGGCAGAAATCATTCGTCCGTCATCTAGTCGTATCATTCCAGTGGCGAGTCCATTATTGAAGAACTTGTCTTGAATCTCTACATCAGGCACATATACTCGTAAGTAGCTCCCTTTTCCGTTGTAATGGTCTTTTTTAATCACAACTTGATAGTGCATAACTGCCTCCTACTTTTTACTCTCCATTTCCATTTGTTTTTGGATTCTCATTTGTAGCTGTTCACAATATCGGGCATAGAACCTTGCTTTGTCTTTTTGTTCGACAGGAATATCTCCTGTTTTCAACACTTGTTCAAACATGAACTTTATTTCTCCTAACGTTTGTAAATCTAACTTACAGAACTTATCCATTTACCTCACCTCTACTATCGTTCCTGGTTTCATTTGTTCCAACGTTTTAATCCATTCTTGAATTTGACTTAAATGTTCCTCTTGAAGTTTAGCCGTTAATTCTTGATGATCTTCTCCATGTTCTTGAATCCACTCTAAGGTTTTCGCCTCATATTCTTTAAGCATGGTTAAGAGTTTTTGACATTCTATCCACATGATTATCCTCTCACCTTCTCACACGTCGATTTCGTTTATCTTGCATGATGGCATAGATGTAAAAGAGTCCGTTATAATCGTTATAACGTACTTCTACCTCTTTAAATTGACGGTTAGGATAAGCACGTTCTAACATTTCTCCAATTCCATCTCGATGCTTCGCCATTTCTAGCACTTTCTTTTTGCTGAACTTCGTTTTATTCTTATGCTCAATAGGGTCTTTTAGATTTCCTTTACTACGTCCCCATGTACGTGCCCCCTTCACGCGGAAAGCTGTTTTTTTATATGTTTCAGGATCTTTAGTGATATAGTTACATAATCCCCTTAAACTTTCATCACCGTAATAATTAATCGTTCGAATATTAACACGTCCATGCTTCCATTTTGATTCAACCTCTTCTTTCGTTAAATCATGATCCATAATGACATGTAAGTGAAATCGTTCAGTTCCATAGGTTCCTTCCTCTTCCACATAAATGTATTTCGCATTATCTAGACCTTTTTTCTTTCTCAGACGATTCAATCTCTTAAAAAAATTCTCACGAATCTTTGCCATATCTTTTAATCCTTGAGGTAAATCCTCATTTCTAAAGGTGAAGGTCGCCCAATAATCACCTTCAGAAAAATTCATATGAACTAACCGTGTTAATTTTTTTCTAGATTTTTTATCATCTAGCTTTTTCTGCGCCTCCCTCGTTTCTTTTTTATTCAAAACAATTCCTTCTGGTAAATCTCGCGAATATTTAAAAACCGGATAAATCTCTACTTCAAACTGATTTCCTGCTTGGATCGTTTTTGTCATATAGCTTAATCTATATCTAGTAGTGGTAAATACTGAATCAACAAATGACTCACTCAAATTCTCTAAATGATTTAAATAAGTTGCTTCATAGTCGTAATCATCAAATAAATATTTTTTACGCTTAATCACACTTGTTGTCACTGGATTCATTTCACTCACCACACTTACTATTTCAGCTATTTAAAAAATGGCCGACTTATTCCTACCTATTACAAGGACGTTATAGGTGGACTTTCGCCACCGTTTTTTGACATTATTCTCCAAAAATGTTAAAATAAAAAAGAAGTTTTTTAACTTCACCTTGCTGTTAAATTCATAATCTATTACCTAAGACTGATAGTTGTGGGAAAACTATCAGTCTTTTTTTATTTCCTAAAGCATACTAACTCCCCCAATACGATTTTTCCATTTCT
>NZ_CALIOS010000087.1:0-2159 GCF_938044715.1 uncultured Turicibacter sp. | reverse complement strand
ACTAATGAGTTGACAGTGCTAATAAGGTTATATATAATGGTATTAGCACTTGATGATAACGAGTGCTAAAAGAGGTGTTTACATTGCTAACGGAACGACAAATACTTGTTTTAAAGGCAATTGTAGAAGAGTTCATACACACGGCACAGCCAGTAGGTTCGCGCGTCTTATCTAAAAAAGAAGAACTGAATTTTTCAGCTGCTACGATTCGAAATGAAATGGCAGATTTAGAAGATTTGGGCTTTCTTGAAAAAACACATACGTCAAGTGGTCGGATCCCGAGTCAAAAGGGATATCGTTATTACGTAGACTACCTTGTAAAAGAAGAACCTATGGAGACAACACCAGAAGTAGGAATATTTAAACAATTGTTAAATCAAAAACAATTTGAACGTGAAACAACCATTAAAGAAGCGGTTAAATTGCTCTCAAGTTTAACGAATTATACGTCAATTTTATTAGGTCCCTCTCGTGATTACAGTCGAGTGAAAAAAATTCAGTTTGTTCCGATTTCAGATGCACAAGCTGTCTTTGTTCTTATTACAGACCAAGGGCATGTTGAGAGTCGGACAATTACGATTCCTGACAATATTGATATTAAAAAAATGGAGACCATTATTAAAGCGCTCGATGAATTACTTGTCGGTGAATTTGTGGGTGAAATCCATGATAAGTTAACTGAAAGCTTTGAAAATCAATTACATGATTTCATTACATACAAAGAGGAAATTATGTATACAATGCTTCAATTACTTTCTCAGTCGCTCTCTCAAAACAATTATATTCTAAGTGGAAAATCTAATATTTTGAAACAACCAGAATTCAATGATTTAGATAAAGCTTATCATTTGTTTAGTATGATTGAAGCAGATGAGATTGTAAAAGTTATTGAGTCAGATGATGAGACTCATGAATTGACGGTTAAAATTGGACAAGAAAACGAAATAAAAGCGATGGAAAACTGTACACTAATCACGGTTCCGTACCAAATTAGTGACCATGAATTTGGGAAGATTGCGGTTTTAGGACCGACGAGAATGGAGTATCGAAAAATCATTCCACTTCTTGAGCATGTCGCACGAATTATGTCTGATTTATATAAATAGGAGGTGGGGCGGTTGAATAAGGAAACCCAACCAGTTGAAGAATTAGAAGAATTAAATGAAGAAGCAGGTTGCCAAGAAGCAAATGGTGATTGCCAGTGTGAGACGGAATCAGAAGTTATCGATGAAACAGTGGAATTAAAACAACAAATTCAAGATCTGAAAGATCAATTGTTACGTAATGCAGCTGAACTTGAAAACTTTAAACGTCGTATGAATGAAGAACGCGTTCGTGAAGCGAAATATCGCTCACAGGCTGTGATTACGAATATTATTCCAGCGATTGATAACTTTGAGCGTGCTTTATCTAGTACGGTTGAAGATGAAAATACAAAAACATTCTTAACAGGATTTAAAATGATTCATACCCAATTACTTGAGGCATTAAAGCAAGAAGGGGTTGAAGTCATTAAAGCAGAAGGCGTGGCCTTCGATCCAACTGTGCATCAAGCTGTGATGCAAGAAGCAGTTGAAGGGGTAGAATCAGGAATGGTTTTACAAGAACTTCAAAAAGGTTATAAATTAAAAGATCGTGTTATTAGACCTTCAATGGTAAAAGTAAGCGAATAATTCTAAATTGTTATATAGGAGGATGAATCTCAATGGGTAAAATTATTGGTATTGACTTAGGAACAACTAACTCATGTGTTGCAGTTATGGAAGGTGGAGAAGCGAAAGTTATCGCTAATCCAGAAGGAGCTCGTACAACGCCATCAGTTGTATCATTCAAAGGTGAAGAACGTCAAGTAGGTGATGTTGCAAAACGTCAAGCAATTACAAATCCAAATACAATCATGTCTATTAAACGTCATATGGGAACAAACCATAAAGAAACAATTGAAGGAAAATCTTATACACCACAAGAAATTTCAGCAATTATTTTACAAAACTTAAAAGCAACAGCTGAAGCTTATTTAGGTGAGCCAGTAACTCAAGCAGTTATCACAGTACCAGCTTACTTCAATGATGCTGAAAGACAAGCAACTAAAGATGCTGGTAGAATAGCTGGATTAGAAGTATTAAGAATAATAAACGAACCAACAGCAGCTTCACTTG
>NZ_CALIOS010000086.1:0-46736 GCF_938044715.1 uncultured Turicibacter sp. | reverse complement strand
TGGATTCGCACTTTCCCAAACATTATCCATGGCTTCTTCTAATAAGGTTTGAATCGTCGAATCAAGTGTTAAATAGATATCTAAGCCATCACTTGCCTCTTCTAATACAAATTCTTCTTTATTTGGTTGAACATATCCCTTTTTATCTCTTAAATATTGAATACGTCCATTTTTTCCTTGCAAATACTCATCAAAGTACGATTCAATTCCCATCTCGCCTTCAAGGACACGATTGACTTCATCCCACTTCGTATATCCAAGCGTATGAGAGGCAAACATCCCATTAGGATAAAACCGTTTGATGTTTTCCGTAAACTTAATCCCTTTTAAATTCATCTGTTCTATTTTTTCTTTTTCTAAATAGGTTAATTCACGACCGGCATTTCCAAATTCAACCTGTTTTCGATCTTTAGATAAAATTTCTTTTATTTCAGCTGCTGATAAATCGATGACCGTACTTAACTTATTAGCCGTATCATCAATATCTTCTACCACATCTCCATAACCTTCATATAGGTTAGCATATAAGGTATATGACGTTAACTGTTCTGCTAAAGCAACACCACTACGATCATAAATGGTTCCACGTTTACCCTGCACTTGTTCTTCAGCTAAATAGACATTAAGCGCATACTGATATAAATCATGACCTTTTTTCTCACCCGTGAGTGCCATCTCGATAAAATGATAGGCAATGGATAAAAAAAAGACCAAGAAGAAAGCTGTTATAATGACTAGCATCTTTCTTCCTGTGTGATTGAGTCGTCTTTCTTTTTTCATACTAATCATCCTCACCATACATTTGCTTCTTGATTTATTTCTATGAGGATTTTACTCTCCAATGTTTACAATGTTATTATAAGTCGAAAGTCCATTTTGTTTGGCAATTTCCATAGCACGTGAATAAGTTGAAAGTTCCGCAATTTTTGAATACAATTCTTCATTCACAACAATCTGGTTCGAAATTTTTAATTTTAACGCCTCTGTTTCATAATGAATTTGAGTCATTTGAGCGTCTAAATAGAGTCTCCCAGCAATCAAACAAAAAGCTCCAACTCCTGTTAAAATTGCTAAATTAGTAAAATTGTATAAACTTTTTTTCTTACGTTTAACGACTGTTCTTTTGACGTGTTGCGATGAATGCGAAACCTCAATTTGTTCTAATTGCTTAACCGCAGTATTCATGATTTCTCTTCCCCCTTATTCTACTTCATTTTCATAGCTACCCTTAATTTTGCTGAATGAGAACGATTATTTTCCGTTAACTCTGTTTCATCTGCCACAATTGGTTTGCGAGTAATTAATTTAAATTCTGGCTGGAATTCTTGTGGAATAACTGGCAATCCTCTTGGAAGATCTTTTGCTTCACTTCGTTCTTTAAACATATGTTTACAAATACGATCTTCTAAAGAATGGAAGGTAATAACAGCCACTCGCCCTTCAACATTTAACATATCCATGGCATCTTTTAATGCCTTTTCAAATACTTTCAATTCATCATTTACCGCAATACGTAATGCTTGGAAGGTACGTTTAGCAGGATGACCACCTTTTCGTCTTGCCGGCGCTGGAATCGCAGATTTGATAATTTCTACTAACTCAAAAGTCGTTTCAATCGGTTGTTTTTCGCGATAACGTTCAATGGCACGTGCAATTTGTTTTGAAAATTTTTCATCGCTATAAACACGGAAAATATATTCTAAATTTTTATATTCCCACTCATTGACAATCTCATATGCTGATAATTCAGCCTCTTGATCCATACGCATATCTAACTTCGCATCATGATTATAACTAAATCCACGTTCAGGTGTATCAAACTGTGGCGATGATACGCCTAAATCAAAAATAATACCATCTATTTTCATTACCCCACGTGCATTTAATTCTTCTTTCAAATGAACAAAATTACTTTTAATAATTGTAAAATTGTCTCCAATTTCTTTTAAACGTTTCGTTGCATTCTCAATTGCAAATGAATCTTGATCAAATGAATACAGATGTCCTGTAGTTAATCTTTTTAAGATTTCACTACTATGTCCGCCACCACCTAAGGTGCAATCAACATAAATACCATCTTCTTTTATCTCTAAATTCTCAATTGATTCACGAAGTAAAACTGAGTAGTGATTAAACATGGTTGTAACCTCCTATAAATCAAATCCTATATTTTCGGCAATATCTAAAATAGAATCTACAGAGAAATCAAAATATTGCGTCCATTTTTCTTTCTCCCAAATTTCAATTCGATTTGAGACGCCAATGATAACACAATCTTTACTAAGCCCTGCATAATTCATTAAGGGTGTTGATAGATTAATTCTTCCCTGTTTATCAAATTCACATTCACACGCACCAGAAAGAAAAAAGCGTGAAAATTGGCGGGCATCTTTACGATTAACAGGTAACCCATTCACTTTTTCAAGCAATATCTTCCATTCCTCTATCGGATAAATAAATAGACATTGGTCAATCCCTCTAGTAATAACACAACATTCGTTTAACTGCTCTCTAAACTTAGCAGGCATAATCAAACGACCCTTAGCATCTATACTATGATGAAACTCACCAATAAACATTTATATTCACCACTTATCTCCACAATCTCTATCTAACTATCCACATTTCACCATTAATTATACATTATCTAAGGTTGATTTAAAACAAAATTAAAAATTTTTTAAGGAAAAAGTTCTATAATATTTCCTTTTTTCATATAATAAAGTTTTTCTTTTGATATTTCCAAAAAATAACGCTACTTTATCGTTTAATCTGTCATTTTTTGTTTTATTTTCTCACATTAAAAAGCTATCTCTTGTTTCGAGATAGCTTCTTTATTTTATTCTTCCTCATGTTCCATTTCTTGAATAATATCATTGTATTGTTGGATTAAGTCTAAGAAAATTTCCCAAACCTCATCACGACCTTCATGAGTTTCTGAAGAGTAAGCCACAAAAACATCATCTTGATCAAATCCAAGCGTCTCCTTAATGAGTTTTTCTTGTTTTTTATACTGACTACGGTTCACTTTATCCTTTTTCGTTCCAATCACAACACTTGGGATTTCATAGTATTTGTATAACTGATACATTGCAATATCTTCCGCTGTTGGTTTATGACGATAATCCACCAATAAAACACCTAAGATTAATTCATCACGTTCAACTAAATATTCTTCAATCATACGTCCAAATGACTCTTTTAACGAGCGATTCACTTTGGCGTAACCGTATCCCGGAACATCAACTAAATACATCATATCATTAATGTTATAGAAATTTAATGTTTGAGTTTTCCCTGGACGGCTTGAAACACGTGCTAAGTGTTTACGATTTGTCAGTGAATTGATAAATGAGGATTTTCCAACATTCGAACGTCCTGCAAAAATCATTTCTGGTAATCCATCTGTTGGATAATGTTCCGCTTTGACACAACTTTTTATATATTCTGCTTTTGTTATATGCATATTCTCAACACCTTATCGTAACGCATGCTGTAAAACTTCATCTATCGTTGAAACAGGAATAAACGTCATTTGACTTTTTACGCTTTGCGGTATTTCATCTAAATCTTTTTCATTATCTTTTGGCATAATGATAGTTGTTAATCCTGCTCGATGAGCTGAAATTGATTTTTCTTTTAATCCACCTATTGGTAAAACACGACCTCTGAGTGTCACTTCTCCTGTCATTCCCACTTCGCGTTTTACAAATTTTTGACTTAAAGCAGAGACTAACGCTGTAACCATGGTCACCCCTGCAGATGGGCCATCTTTCGGAGTTGCTCCTTCTGGCACATGAATATGAATGTCATGATCTTTAAATAAATCTGGGTCAATGCCATACTTTTTAGCATTTGCACGAACAAAACTAATCGCAGCCTGCCCTGATTCTTTCATAACATCACCTAGTTTACCTGTTAAAACCATTTTGCCCGTCCCTTTATAATATGTGACTTCAACAGGTAAAATATCTCCTCCAAATTGAGTATACGCAAGTCCTGTCACGACACCAATTTGATCTTCTGTTTCAATCAATCCATGTGTATATTTATGTTTTCCTAATAACTCAACAAGCATAGAAGAATCCACATGTAATGATTCTACTTTTTCGGCTAATAATTTTCTAGCAACTTTTCGACAAATAGAGCCAATTTGGCGTTCTAACTGACGCACACCAGCTTCTCGAGTATAATATTGAATTAACTCTAAAATCACCGCTTCATCAATCGAAAGCTGTTCCTTCGTTAAGCCATGAGCCTCTAACTGTCTCTGTAGCAAATAACGTTTCGCAATTTCCGTTTTTTCCTGTTCTGTATAACTATCTACATGAATCATATCCATACGGTCACGAAGTGGTGCCGGAATATTTTCTAAATAGTTAGCTGTTGCAATAAACGAGACATTTGATAAATCATATTCTTCTTCTAAGTAATGATCACTAAAATGACTGTTTTGTTCAGGATCTAAAACCTCAAGCATCGCAGAAGCCGGATCTCCTTTATAATCACTCGCCATCTTATCAATTTCATCTAACAAGAAGACTGGATTTGTCGTTCCCGCTTTCTTCATCGCTTGAATCATTCGCCCTGGTAATGCTCCTAAATAAGTACGGCGATGTCCTCTAATTTCAGATTCATCCTTAACACCACCAAGTGATATCTTGACAAATTTTCGTCCTAAAGCATCTGCAATCGATTTTGCAAGTGATGTTTTCCCAACCCCAGGAGGTCCAACTAAACATAAAATAGTCGAAGGATTTTTACCTGTCATCGTTTTAACCGCTAAATATTCTAAAATGCGATCTTTAACTTTTTCTAATCCAAAATGTTGATTATTTAAAGTTTCTTCTGCAAATAAAATATCTGTATTATCGGTTGTTTGAATCGACCATGGTAGAGCTAGAATCCACTCAATATACGTTCTAACCACACCTGATTCACTTGAATTAGAGGGTAACATTTCAAAGCGTCGAATCTCCTCTAAAGCCTTAGCTTTAACTGCTTCAGGAACTCCTAATGCTTCTAACTTTTCTCTGAATTCTTGACTGACCGCCTCTTTTGAGTAATCATCACCTAATTCTTTTTGGATTGCTTTTGCTTTTTCTCGTAAATAAAATTCTTTTTGATGAGCATCTACCGAACGTTTAACTTCTTGATTAATTTTCATTTCAAGATCAGCGATGTATTTTTCTTTCTCGATATCTTTTAATAATAAGGTTAAACGCTCCTCAACATTTGTTTCTTGAAGATATTTTACCTTTTCTTCTTCTGATATACGTAAATAGAAGGCAACAATATCCGTTGCTTGATCTGCATTCGTTGCACTCTCAACCAATTCTTTTACATCATTTGGATGAACAAATAAAGAACTTCCATGTTCAACAACCGCTTCTTTTAATAGACGCATAATCGCGATTTCTTGTTCTTCTTGTAAAGGAGTTGATGGCATCGTCTGAACTGTCGCCATGAAATAAGGCTCTAACTGAGTATATTCTTGTATTTCAACTCGTGTTAAAGTATTAAACTTTACTTTATAATGTCCATTTGGTAACTTAATTTTCATCGTTACCTTGGCAATTGTTCCGTATTGGAGTAAATCTTCACTTTGCGGAACTTCCACATTTGGATCAACTTGTGAAACTAAAATAACATAGTTTGAGTATTCTTCACAAACCTCTAACGCTTCGATTGATTGTGGACGTCCAATTTCTAAACGAATTTCTGTATTAGGTAAAGAAATCACACCTCTCACAGGTAACACTGGAAGTGTATGTGTCTCCACACTGTTTACATCTATTCTCATTTCCACTCACCTCACTAGTACTTTGCATACGACGTATCATGCTACATATCACAATATCGGATTGTGTCTGTCTTTGTTTGCTTTTCATGTTTATCATGGACGGACAGTTTCATTGATATAGAAAAGGAAGCGATTCGCTTCCCATTCTCTACTACTATTATAACATAAAAAACTTTTGATATTTTATACGAAATAAAATAATTACTTCTTCCTTCATTAAGCAACGCCATCTTTAAAGATAAGTGTTGGTTTTGTATTATCAACAATAACATCACGTGTGATGATACATTTTTCAATATTCTCAGTTGAAGGAATCTCAAACATTACATCTGTCATGATAGATTCGATTATAGAACGAAGTCCACGTGCACCTGTTTTACGTTCAACGGCTTTTTCAGCAATGGCTGTAATAGCTCCTTCGTCAAACACCAGTTCCACATTATCCATTTTAAAGATTTTTTCATATTGCTTCGTTAATGCATTTTTAGGTTCTGTTAAAATACGAATTAAATCCTCTACTTCTAACGGATTTAAGGCACCAATAATTGGGAAACGACCGATAAATTCTGGAATCAAACCAAATTTCAATAGGTCATCTGGCTGAATATGAGCATAAATTTCTTTTTTAGTTAAATTATTAGCTTTAGAATCAGCACCAAATCCAATAACTTTTTTACCAATACGACGTTTAACCACTTCTTCAATACCAGCGAAAGCCCCACCTGCCATGAATAAAATGTTCGTTGTATCAATTTGAATAAATTCTTGATTTGGATGTTTACGCCCACCTTGTGGCGGTACATTAGCAACAGATCCTTCTAAAATTTTTAATAAAGCTTGCTGTACGCCTTCTCCAGATACATCACGTGTAATGGATGGATTATCTGAACGACGTGCAATTTTATCAATCTCATCAATGTAGATAATCCCTCTTTGGGCCTTTTCAACATTGAAATCAGCTGCTTGTAACAGTCGAAGTAAGATATTTTCAACATCTTCTCCTACGTATCCTGCCTCAGTTAATGAGGTTGCATCTGCAATAGCAAATGGAACATCTAATACCTTAGCTAACGTTTGAGCTAATAATGTCTTTCCACTTCCAGTTGATCCAAGTAATAAAATATTACTTTTTGAAATTTCAACACCATCACTATCATCTTGATTAGATGTTAAACGCTTATAATGATTGTAAACTGCAACCGCAAGAACTTTCTTAACATCTTCTTGACCAATCACATACTCGTTTAATAAATCAAAAATTTCTTTTGGTTTCGGTAATGTTTTAAACTCTTCACATAATTCATCTGACTGCTCATTTTCAATAATCTCTGAACACATCTGGATACATTCATCACAGATATACACACCAGGCCCCGCAATAATTTTGTTTACTTCGTCATGGCTTTTACCACAGAACGAACACGTAATATCGATGTTATTCATTCTTTACACCTCCATATACAGATAACTGATATCATCCATGTATTAGTATATATATTCAGTAGCATTGCATTTTATTAACGTCGTTTTTAGACATTTTTTGCAAATGCTTAAATTGCACAAAATGAGGCACGAAGGATACGCGCCTCATTAAGTACTATCTATTACTATAGACTGTTATTATTTGCAAATTGCTTTTTCAACGATGAAATCAACAGCTTTTTGTACTTTTAAATCTTCTTTTAACATGGCTAAGCTTGGTAACGCAGCTTTTAACTCTTGAACGTCACGTCCATAAGCTCCTGCAATTTCAACTAATTTAGCATCTACTTCTTCTTCTGTTACATCGATGTTTTCAGCTTTAACGATTGCTTCTAATGTTAGGTTATAGCTTAAACGTTTTTCAGCTTCTGGACGTAATTGTGCTTTGAATCCTTCTAAATCAGTTCCAGTGAATTGGAAGTATAAATCTAAGTTGAATCCTTGCATTTGGAAACGTTGTTCTGCTTCTTTAACCATTTGCGCCACTTCAGCATCGATCATTTCAACTGGAATGTCAAATTTAGCATTTTCAGTTGCTTTTTCTACAACTGTATCAATCACGTGATTACGTGCTGCTGTTTCTTTACGTTCTTTGATTACTTTTTCTAAATCAGCTTTTAACTCTTCAACTGTTTCGATTCCGTCACGATCTAAATCTTTAACGAATTCATCATCTAATTGTGGTAATTCACGAGTTTTCACTTCATGAACTTTTACTTTAAATGTTGCTTCAGCTCCAGCTAAATCTGCTGAATGATAAGCTTCAGGGAATGTAACGTTGATTTCTTTTTCTTCACCAGCAGTCATTCCGATTAATTGTTCTTCAAATCCTGGGATGAAAGAGTTAGATCCGATAACTAATGGATGGTTTTCCCCTTTTCCACCTTCGAATGCTACACCATCTTTAAATCCTTCATAATCGATAACAGCTGTATCTCCATTTTCTACTGCTCCATCTTTTACAACGATTTCAGCTTGACGTTCTAATAACCCGTTTAATTCTGATTGAACATCTTCTTCAGTTACGTCAGTTGATAATTTTTCAACTTCGATTCCTGCATATTGTCCTAATTCAACTTCTGGTTTAACTACAACAGTTGCTGATGCAATTAACTCTTGCCCTTTACCGATTTGTTCGATATCCCAAGATGGCGCAGCAACAGGTGCAATATTTGTTTCTTGAATTGCTTGCATATATGCTCCTGGTAATACAACCTCTAATGCATCTTCATATAATGCTTCTACACCAAATTTTTGTTCGAACATTTGACGTGGCATTTTCCCTTTACGGAATCCTGGTACTGCTAAATTTTTAGATACTTTTTTGAATGCTGTATCTAATGCTTTATCAAATGATTCTGCAGAAATAGTCATCGTTAATTTTACTTTATTTGTTTCTACTGTTTCAACTTTAACTGCCATAATGTATACCTCCATCTATTAACCTTGCGTTTACATCTTTGTAACAACTTTTAAATTATAACATAGGCTTTTCCTAATTTCTACATTAATGATGATAAACTTAGTATATACTGACTCAATTTACAAGTTGTGTAATTTATTATAGAGCTATTCGTCGAACTTAAATCATCTCTTGCTAAAAAATCGTCATTTTCTCCCATAATTAACGCTAATAACCGCTCGATGACAAGCGATAAATCTAGGGTTTCATAGTTAGGAAAACAAAACTGATAAAAGAGATTCACTTGTAAAGACAAAAGAACCTTAACCTCATCAAATAAGTCCATTTGTTCGATTATTTCATTCACTTGCTCTAATTTTTTATTAAATGGCATTAACGTCTGTAAATTAGTCAAAATCATTCCTTCAGATTCTCCTGAATCATTAGCCCGTGGCAAACTCCAATTCAATTCTTTTTTGGCTAACAACTCAAACAGAATCGTTTTCAAAATAGGAGAGGGTGCTTGTTCATAAAATGTGATTAAGGGTTGTTTAAAATAGCCTAATTCCTCATTTGAATATTGGGACAAATCCGAAAGAATTAACAAAGACTGTTCAAATGAACACCCTTCATTTAAGCGAACAACTTGTTTTTCAATGGATTGAACCCAATATTCTTCGTAAAATGTTTTAAGCTGAGCGATTAACTCCTGCAAATTTTTATAGGCAAAAACTGATAAGTTTTTTTTACAGTCCGCTTCTAGCTCAGTTAATAAAACATCATTCTGATCAAAATGATAAAGTAAAAAACGATGAGCAAGTATCGATAAGTCTCCTAAACCAACAGGCATTTGACTCAAAACGTCCTCAACACTATCAAACTCTTTTTTTATAAAATAACAGGTTAATAACTTTTTTTGAAGCAATTCCTTCCCTTGACTTGGATTCGATTGTTCAATAAAATCCTCAATCAGACAAATCGCTTGATCAATATATCCTTTATCAATCAATTCATCCGCCTTGTTTATTTTTTGTTCATAGTTTGTAGGAAAATCAATAACTCGAGACATGTTTCACCTCTGGATCTAGCATTTTTATTAATTATAATAAAAAAAAGAACTACTAATGCAGTTCTCAAAATTTACTTTTTAATGGCATCCCGGGAGGGATTCGAACCCCCGACCGACGGCTTAGAAGGCCGTTGCTCTATCCTGCTGAGCTACCGAGACATGTTGTTGTTTTCCACATTGACTATATTAAACCATTTCAACACTTTTGTAAATAACTTTTTGAATATTTTTATTAAGAAATTTTTTCCATTTAATCGCAACGACTCAAAAGATAATAAGGAATACTAAAGTTAGAGTATGATCTTCCTACTGATACGGATTCTTTATTCCTCAACATAGAGTTTAGCTTTCAATCTATGAATGAGTATCTTAATTTTTTCCTAACTAACGTCTAAGGTCTAGTTTATCTTCCTCTTTATAAACAATTACGATTGTTAGATCATCTACAGACTCTCATCGAGATTTTAAACCTTATTGAAGGTTAACAAACACTTCATTTCCTCTTATCTCATTTCAAGGTTAAGAAAGAGGCTTAAAGATAAAAAGATTTATCATTTTTAAATCAGAGCCTTTTCCTACTTAATCAAGCGACTCGCTAAAAAGGATTGCGCTATGAATCGCAATCCTTTTACTCTTGAATGAATTAAATTAGACTAAAGGTAATTCTTTATGATCAAGTAATTTACTTTCGACTCTGACACTTTGAATGTCGTATTCACCATAATGAATATTTTCAAGTTTTTGAACCCAAGCCCATCGATCATAAGGGAATAAGGAAATAATTTCCGAATGTTCTTCATAAAACTTTTCAAGGTACTCTCGACAAAACGCTTCCGATTCAAATGGTAAACTTACTTTAAGGTAGGAGCGTGTGTATTCTTCTACTTTATCAGTAACAAAATCTTCGAGTAACTGATTTTGTAAATGCAACTCATTTTCAGCCCAATCTGAAATTTTTTGTTTAACCCCAGCTTGTGACGCTAAAAATTCTTCTTCACTTACTATTTTATTTGATGCTGACTGCCAGTACATAATCATATAAAATCCCTCCAAATTATTTTTTGTGCTTTTTTCTTATGACACTCTACATCCCAACACACCGTCGTCCGACAAAATTCAGCTTTATTTTATTTTCGAATGTTTCAAGTGCTCTAAGAAAACGCTTTATATTCATAATATACGTTTAAAAAATTAAAAAATTCATCATTTTATCTTTTTTCTTGTACAAATTTCAAATAAAAATAATCATTGCTACGATTTTTCAATTTCCTTCTCCTTTAAACTTTGTAAATCAAAAAATCTTATTTTTAAAAATATATTTAGGAAAAATATTGAAATTTATAAAATTCATGCTATAATTAATTTTGTAAAGCCAGTGTGGCGGAATTGGCAGACGCAGTGGACTCAAAATCCACCGGAGTTTACTCCTTGCCGGTTCGAATCCGGCCACTGGTACCAACAAGCCATTCATTCATTTAAATAGATTAGACAACCTACTACATGTAGGTTGTCTTTTTTTTGTTTCACTTTAAATGATTGAATTTTATTCCAAAAAGTGGTAAAATTATCAATCATGTTTTATATTCGTGGGGGGAAATATGAACTACTTGAAAAACTATTCTTTATTAGCAAGTTTAATCGTCTTAATTTATTTTTTTTACACCTCATTAATCTATCAAAACCAGCCCGAAACCCTTTCAGCGCCTAATCTTCCTTTATTCAGCAATCATGAAGTTAAAAAATCTACAATTATTATTGAAAGCTTTGGAAGAACAGGATGTCCTTATTGTACGATTTTAAAAGAAAATCTATATCGGGAACTGTTTCATCCTAATTCTGACCTCTTAGGCATTTCAGCAAGATACTATAATATAAAAAATAAAAAAATTAAAAGTTATTTTAATGAGTGGCTAGAAAAATTCAATCTTCCTGAAAATCTAAAAGGGGCCGTTCCCGCTACCATCGTTAATGGAACTTACTTACTTCTTGGTTATAACGAAGAATCTACCTCTTTTTACCTGAATATTTTAGATCAAATCTCAAACGGTGAAACAATTGAGGAAAATCCGGATCAATATTTGTTTTTAATCAAAGATGAATATCGTCATTCATTAACGACTCCAACTTATTATTTACACTCATCCTTTCTTCCATTAAATCTATCGCTTCTAACTTATTCAGTCTTACTTACTATTTATTCCTGTCGAAAACCCAAGTCGTTAATAAACTAAATCTATCTTAAAAAGGTGAAGTCTAGCTATAGACTTCACCTTTTTAAAAGAATAGTTCACATAAAAGTAGATACGTAATACACATTTCAAAAATAGCACCAAAAATAAAAGCTTCAATTGTCATATTATTCACTCCAAGATTTCCTTTGCAATTTTACTTTTATTATTTGTCTTTTTTTTCTCTTTACTCTATAAATTGTTAGAATCTCTATTTTTTTTACTGAGAAACTAAAATCTTGTAAACATGATATTTTTCATTATCAAAAACTAGATAAGCTGAAACATATCCTAGCGTGTCATTGTGAGAACGCCCTAATATACGGTGAGTTAAAATCAAATCGCTACCTTGATCAAACATTTTACTCTCAATTGAATCCGCATCGCTAACATGTGCTACGATGCCCTGAATCGGTTCTTTTAACATTCCCTGTTCATCATAAATCACCTTTAAATATTCAGGTGATTTATCTTTTAAATTAATTAACCTTGTTTGTTCTGAATTTAAATTTTTGACCTCAACTTGGTATCGATCTAAATATTGAACTTGATACTTCATTTTTTCCTCATACATGTCACTACTAAAAGCTAAACAAAATTCATGATTATGATTGAGTAACAAGTAATACTTCAATTCATTTCCGGTTCCACCACTTAAAATATACACACCAATATCTAATTGTCCATCATGATTGAAATCTTCCACATGTATCCCGCCACCCATTCCACTTGAAGTTGGAATGGCGTAATAACGACGTTCTTTATCCTTTCCATTTTCAATCACTAACGTTATTTCATTAATAATTAAGTCATCATTATTTTTAATTCCCAATAAATAAATCGTTTCAGCAACTCCATCTCCGGATAAATCACTTTGATGTTTATCTAACTGGACAACAGTTTTGGTTCGATAATGATTCTGGCTAGAGCGGTAACCGCTAATTCCATATTCCATACTATCCCCTCACTTTGCCTGCTTACCTTTTTAGTATATGCCAATCCATTAGGAGTGAGACAGGTAACAGTTCAAAAATTTCAAACTAAACCCCAACCTTTAAACTTCTTCTTTCCATAAACAAAACATCTCTAAAGACGCCTTCTCTTGTTTTCCCCATCTTTTCGCGATATCCCACATATCTAAATCCACATTTTTGATGTAACCTAAGACTTGCTACATTTTCTGGAAATATACCTGAAATCAAACTCCAAATCCCATTTTGTTCAGATTCTGTAATTAAATAATTTAATAATTGCTCTCCAATCCCTTGTCCGATTACGTGTTGATCCAAATAAATACTGACTTCAGCGACGCCTTCAAAACAAGATCGCGAACTCGTTTGACTCAAGGCAGTCCATCCTATGACCTCTTCTCTTTCATTTAAGACCACAAACCGACAAAAGGGAAGATGGTTCGCGTCAAACCCTTCCCAAGTTGGGACATCCGATTCAAACGTACAATGATGAGAATCAATCCCCTGCTTATAAATAGTTCCTACTCTTTCATAGTGCTTTGGTTGCATGTTATGAATAGTAATTTGCATCATGAACTTCCCCCTTCTAGATCTTTAAATGTTAATTAAATAAATCATGATTAGCTTGAATAAAAAAACCTTCACTCATCATTAACCCCATTAAATTAAAAGGAGTAAATGAATCGTTATTATTTTTTTCAAAGAATTGATTTAATTCTAGAAACAACTGCTCTTGCCAAGTTTTCATTCCGACCTTTAGTTGTTTTTTATTTTTATTGATGAATCGCTCTAATTTTTCGAGTGTAAAAGCATCTTTTAAGATGACGAATTCAAACAAAATAATGGAACTCGGACTTAACTCCTTTTTTAATCTGATTTTTTGAAGTGGCATTAATGAATGATAAAATTGTCTCAAATAACCAAAATAACGAATTGACATTAAAGCATAAATAACATCCTCTGACGATGTCAGAGGATACTGATTTTTAATGATGACTTTCAAGGTAGACCTTTCAAAGTTTTTAATAAATTTCTTTAATGACTTGCCTCCCTCAATCAAAAAATCCGTTGATGAGTCTTTACGACCTTCGACCCAATTCGCATGTGGTAAGTATAATCCTGAATAGATTTCAGAATTTAAATCATACAACTCTATGATTAACTTTAAACACTCTCTTTTATAAAGCAACGTTCTAAATGGATTTTTTACTTTTCGACAACATTGTTGTTCTTTTGATGATTGAATCTCCAGTAAGTACTGCATTCTTTCACCATGTAATACCCCAATGGATTGAAGTGAATCAACCAAACAAATTCCAGCATCATTAAATAAAACATTTTCAATTTTAAAACAACCAAAATCTAATTGAGTCACATTATATAAAAAATTAGGTATCACCAAATCAAATAAATACTTAGGACTGGTGTACCTCAAGGATCTCATTTTTCTTTCAGCACCGTTTAAAAATCTTGGATACATACAGATTAAAACAATTAAACTAATCGACAATCCAAAAATAAAACAATAACTTAGAGCCGTTTTTATTTCAAACAGTAAGATTATTAAACTAATAAAAAAAATAAAACACAAGATTTGAATTTCCATCTTCCTTTTGTTTTTTAAATAGGTCAAACATGGATGACTATCTACCACCATGAGGATTCCTCCTAATAATAATTATTTCTATTATAGCTTATTTCCAAAAAATAATTCCTATTTTTCTAAAATTTTACATGCTGTTTGATTCTTTTTTATGAACCATAAAAAAAAAGACATTAACATGTCTTTTTAAATAAGGCCTTTAACCATCTGGTCAAATGTTTCTTTATCGCTATATTCGATTTGATCGACTTCCCAGTGATATAAAAACGCAATAAGCGGACTTTCTGTTTGTTTAATCAAATTGAATCGAATATATTGTTCATCAACCGTTTTAATAATAATTGAAATTTGATTAAATGTCTGTTGGCCTAAAGCTAATTTAATTTTCATCTGTCGATACTGATCGGTTTTTGCACAACAATTACCATAATAAAAAAATTGGTAATTAGCACTTTGAATAAAACGATTGGATAAATAAGTTTTATTTTTTTCATTATAATCTTCATCATTATTTTCATCAACTCGATGTCTCATAATGAGATTGACATGATAGGCAACAATTTCAAGTGGAGTTGGATGACAAAACGTCAAATAACTTAACCCAATCAAAACAACGGTTACCACCACTAAAGTTAGCCAAAAACACCAAGTTGAATTAAATAAAACAGGTCCTATTAAGATATATCGTAACATAAATGCAAAGGCTATTAAACTATCATAAACTAATAAAAATGTTCGATTGATTCTAAGCATCTCTTTCCCTCCTCTAGCATTTAGCTTCTTACTCACCCTTTACTTCATTATATGAAAAGAGGCTTGATATGCTACTAAGGAGAAAGAGAATCCTAAAGAATCACATACGTTAAAACAATCGATAACACCATTCCAACAAGGACTGGAACGATGGTTCTCTTAATGAGTCGCACGGGAGAAACATTCATCATCGACGAGATAATAATAACCGTTGGGGAAACTGGAGAAATACTTTTGACTAAATGAGAAACAAATTGCATTGGAATTGCTAAACTTATGGCTGAAATTCCCACAGACTCGGCAAAGGATGGCATTAGCTCAACAAATGCGTAAAAGATTGCTAATCCACTTCCACTTAATAACCCAACAAATAAAGCCAGTAAACAAAAAGCGAGAGTCAACATTAGACCAGCTGCATTTAAATGATTTATAACCTCCCCCATTAAATCGATCACGCCTAAAATCTTTAATCCCTCTACAAAGGTTAAAGCCGCTACAACCTGAGCCACAACAGTCGTTAGTCCAACGCCCATCCCATTAAAGAAGGCTTGAATCTCAGCGGTTCCCTTTTGAAATGAACGCATTCGAATCACTTCACACAATATACTCACCATCAATGAGAAAAAGATGACTTCAGAAATACCTAAATTCACATCCGATACAAAATAAAAAATCAGCATTAAGAGTAACGGTAACATAGGAAGGATTGCATAAAACATCGGTAGCTGATCCGTTACTTCCTTAAGTTTTGGCAATGTTGAAGTGATTTCACTTCTTTCTAAATGATCTTGACGTTTTTGCCAAATAAAATGAACGATTGCCATCATTAAGATAATAGGAATGGAAATTTTAGCATGATAATTAAACACATAGTCTGTAACAGGAAGACCAAGTGCTTCAGATGCTAGTAAATTATCAGCACCTAATGGTGTTGGGGCAATCGTTGCTGATGTAGCAATCACAGCTCCCACAGCTAAAGGGGAAACACCTGCACTCGTTAAGATAGGAAAGGCTGTTGCCATCAACATCACTGACAAACTCGAAGAACTTGGAATAATGATACACAAAAAATTTCCAATCAAATAAAATATAGGAATTAATAACGCTTTGATTTTAATGTGCTTTAAGGGGGCTGATAACACGCTAACAGTTTTTTCATCTGCCCTAATGGCCTTCATATACGCCGTATAACCAAATAATAATAACAGTGTAAAGCTAGCCCCACTTAATTGTTTGGTAAAGAGATTCCCCATCACCTTGAAAATATCAAAAAAAGGAACTCCACTACTACTTTCACTCGGTAGAATAACTTTATTCATCAATAAAGCACTCAACATCAACAGGATTCCACTACCGAACATGACTAATTTAATGTCATACTTTTTCTTAATTAAATAAGCTGCCAATATAATCACAATCAATGCAATGATTAACTCACTCATTTTCTCACCCTTTCCTTTACATGTTGTTAACATTTTGCTTCACGTGATAAAATCCTGTGTCATTATACTTTATTTTTAATTTTTTCGCCACCATTCGACAGCATTTACAAAAAAAAGTTCTTATGAAGTCAATTTCTTCATAAGAACTTTCTCTTAAATTCTCCAATCAATTTGATTGGATTGAGGAGCTGAACAATATGGACAATATTTCGTGTTAGCATCAATCTCAGCCCCACATTGCTCACAATGATACTTGCTCCTCATTTGATTAAGTTGTGCTTGAATTTCTCTTATCTTCATTTTTTGTTGAGACACTTCATGAAATAATTCTTGTAATTCATCACTTTGCTTCACATCAACTATTTTATTTTGGTAAACATATTCACCGATTCGCTCATAAAGATCATTCAAATCTAGTTTAGCCGCATTCAACGCCACATTTAATTTTCCAATTTCAATCCATTTACTCGTCGTTTTAATCGAAGCATTGGCTGTTTTATTCATATTTTTTTGAAAGTCATCCCAAAATGCCATCGCGCTCACCTTCCTTTCTACTGTATCATATTAAGAAGACGAGTGAATGGTCCTCATTCTCTAAATGAAACCAAACAAGCAATGAAATTTTTAGTCAAATTGGGACTCATCTTGTATAATAAAGATAAACAAAATGTGTCATTAGGAGGAATTTTCATCATGGACTTATATACCTACCTCAATCAATATCATCAAATTGTATTAACTGATGATCAATTAGCAGCGACTCAAGCCCTTGATGGTCCCATTTGTGTGATTAGCTGTCCAGGAAGCGGGAAAACGACAGTAACCGTAATTCGGTTAGCTAATTTGATTTTAAGTGGAAAGGTTCATCCTCAACAAATTCTAGCCTTAACCTTCTCAAAAGCATCGGCACGTGATATGAATGAGCGATTCCAAGCATTATTCCCCAAACTCTCAAAACAAGTTCAATTTTCAACGATTCATAGTTTCGCTTTTCAACTGATTAAACACTACCAACAACTGAGTGGGGTAATGTATCAATTTATTGAAGGAAATCAGACGACTCTTCATAAAAAGCAACTCTTAACACAATTTTACATCGAAACAACTGAACGTTATCCAAGCGACGATGATTTAGAAACGCTCACTGGCCAAATCAGTTTACTTAAAAACTTGATGATAGAACCGCATCATACGAAAGAAATCAAACAATACGTCGAAACAGAAGTTGAGGAATTCATTCAACTTTATAAAAAATATGAAGCCTTCAAAGAATCGAGATATTTACTCGACTACGATGATCTACTCACTACAGCCTTCTCTATCCTTAAACATCACGATTACCTTTTAAATTTTTATCAAACCCGTTATACCCACATTCAAATCGATGAGGCGCAAGATACCTCAAAAATCCAATACGAACTCATCAAACTCATTGCCAGTCGCCATCATAACATTTTTTTAGTAGGAGATGATGATCAAAGTATCTATGCATTTCGAGGAGCTTATCCAAAACAGCTATTAACTTTTAAAGAAACCTTTAAAGAAGCTCGCATCCTCTATATGAATCAAAATTTCCGTTCAACAGCCTCTATTGTATCAACGAGCTCTCAATTCATCCAACATAATAAAAGTAGATATAAAAAAACGATTCAAACTCAAAATGAAACCGGAATGTCCCCCACTCTTCATCATTTTCAAACCGAACAAGAACAATTATCTTTTTTAATCACCACGCTAAAACAAGCAGAAGATTTAAACGATGTGGCGATTTTGTATCGTCAAAATGTTTCTGCTCTTCCCCTGATTGAACAATTCGAACGTCACCAAATCCCTTTCAAACTCCAAGAAGGAAAACTTTCATTTTTCTACCATCCCATTGTCAGAGATATCAAGGCCATAATCACCTTATCAAGATCACCTAACCACTTAGAATCCTTTCAACGCGTGGCGAAAATTCTCTATCTCTCAGCCACAACTCAACATCAAGTGACCTCTCAAACAGAAAGTGGCTATCTCGATTATTTAACACGACTGGTTACTTTTAATTCCACTTATCAACGTGAAAAAGTCCGTCTCTTTAAACAAAACCTCATGAAACTTCCAAGTCTACCTTGCAATCGGATGATGGCTTTTATTTTAAATACTTTAGATTATGAAAGTTATCTAATCAAAAAAGGATTCTTAAAAGATGAAAAAGGGGAACGCCTTTATACCCAAGGGATGGCAGTTTTAGAAACCTTAAAAATGATTGCCAAAGACGTAGATTCTCACGAAGCCTTTCTTGAGCGCCTTGAACACCTCAGGCTAATTAGTGAACAAAGCACCACACAAGCAAAAGGAGTTAACCTTTTAACTTTTCATGCCTCAAAAGGCTTAGAATTTAAAACCGTCTTTTTAATTGATTGTATGAATGGCATCACGCCACCCCAAACAGCAATCATCGAAGCCAAAAGTCAAATTTTTGACCATTATGAAGAAGAGCGTCGTCTTTTTTATGTCGCCATGACACGGGCAAAAGAGCAATTGACGCTACTAAGTGTTGCTAAAAAACATAATCTATTATTTAGTCGCTCAAACTTTTATAAAGAAGTTTCCAAGATTCTTAATCCAATTGACGAAGAACCCAAACCCGTCTCAAGTCGCCTCAGTCATGGAAAAAAAATTGAAGAGTTAAAAAGAGGCCTAATAACCTCAGAATCCGCTGACTTAACGCCTTTTAAAGAAGGTTCCGTGATTAATCATAAACGATTTGGAACAGGAACCATTATTGAAAAAGAAGGAGAAATTGCGACGATTCAATTCGAAAATGAAACCAAACGAATCAGTCTCAGAATAACTGTTTTAAATGGAAATGTCGAATTGGTTTCAAGTTAATCAAAAAAACGTTAACTCTAGTCTAGAGTTAACGTTTTTTTGATTAATGAATAGGCCCTGCTTTTTTATTCCCATGTTTTGCTTTTCCTTGGATTTCCGGTACAGGTGGCATATCATTTTTAGGATGTTTTTGTTTTTTGTTACTTTCAGTTCCATGTGGTTCACTTGGATCTGGACGTTTCATACCTGCTTTTGCCATATTTATCACCTTTCTTTCATTCTTATTATGAACTGATTTTCGGCGCATATGCTCGCTTCAAATTAAAATTTTTTTGAAAATTTTGCTACCCTCTTACACCCTTTCCATCTCTTCAATCTTGTCGAATTTTAACTTTTTAAAACTCTTTTTATCACGCAACTTGTCCCTTTATTTCGTTAGCGTTATGATAAATTTGAGAGATTAATCTCTGCTAATCTACGATGATTTTTAAGAAGAGGGGAATTGTGTGATGAAAAAAGTGATTTATTCACCAACTAAATACATTCAAGGGCCAAATGAGTTAGCACATATATGTGATTATGCAATGGATTTAGGCATTTCTGGCGCGTATGCCATTGTTGACCCATTTATTTTATCTCATTATGAAGAGACGATTCAAACCAGTTTCAAACGACAACAAATAGCTATTCACCTAGATGCTTTTAATGGGGAATGTAGTAAAACAGAAATTAATCGAATCATTGAAAATGTCAAAAAAGGAAACCTAAATGTGATCATCGGAATTGGAGGGGGAAAAACACTCGATACGGCAAAAGCCGTTGCTTATTTCTCAAATTTACCTGTTATAATTGTTCCAACCATTGCTTCTACTGATGCACCTTGTAGTGCCCTATCTGTTCTTTATACAGATGCAGGTCAATTTGACCGCTATTTATTCTTAAAAACAAATCCGAATGTTGTGATTGTTGACTCACTTGTTATTGCACAGGCTCCATCTCGTTTACTAGTTTCAGGTATGGGAGATGCCTTGGCCACTTATTTTGAAGCTCGTGCTTGTCATCGTTCCAATGCCTTAACGATTGCAGGTGGCACTTGTTCACTTGCAGCCTTAACGTTAGCAAAACTTTGTTATGAAACGTTATTAGTTGATGGTTATCAAGCAAAGTTATCTGCAGATCATCATGTTAATTCTAAAGCACTCGAAAATATCATTGAAGCAAACACTTATTTAAGCGGTGTTGGTTTTGAAAGTGGAGGACTCGCCGGTGCTCACGCGATCCATAATGGTTTAACAGTCTTAAAAGAAAGTCATCACATGTATCATGGTGAAAAAGTAGCCTTTGGGACACTCGTTCAACTCGTGCTAGAAAATGCGCCAAAAGAAGAAATCGATGAAGTGTTAACTTTCTGTCGTCAACTAGGCCTCCCAACCTGCTTAAAAGACCTTGGAATTACAAATCCAACAGAAGATCAACTGATGGCAGTTGCAACAGCAAGCTGTGACCCACAAGATACGATTCATCATATGCCATTTGAAGTCACTCCAATCGATGTCTATAGTGCTATTTTAATTGCAGATCGTCTAGGTGCTCAGTTTGCCTAACAATCATAAAAGGAACTCAGATTTTAACTTGAGTTCCTTTATTTTTTATTCAAAAAATTTAACTAAGTCTTCCTCAACAGATGAAATACCACCAATTTCAAACGTTTGAACTAAAAAGTCCACAATATTGGGTGATAAGAAAGCAGGTAACGTAGGACCTAAATGAATCTTTTTCACACCTAATGATAAAAGAGCTAATAAGACAATGACGGCTTTTTGTTCATACCATGCAATATTATAAACAATCGGTAAGTCATTAATATCTTCAAGTCCAAATGCTTCTTTTAATTTTAGGGCAATGACGGCTAATGAATAAGAATCATTACATTGGCCTGCGTCAAGCACACGAGGAATTCCATTGATTGTTCCAAGATTTAGCTTATTATAGCGATATTTCGCACATCCCGCTGTTAAAATAACAGAATCGTCTGGAAGGGCGCTAGCAAAATCTGTATAATACTGACGCTCTTTATGACGTCCATCACACCCAGCCATGACAACGAAATGCTTAATCTCTCCTTTTTCAACCGCTGAAATAATCTCAGATGCTAACGTCATCACTTGATGATGAGCAAATCCTCCTACAATTTCTCCTTGTTCAATCGCTTTAGGTGCTTCACATGTTTTAGCCAGTTCAATGACTTCACTAAAATCTTTGCGACCATCCACTAAAACCGGAATCACTTTAAATCCAGGATATCCCGTATTTCCCGTTGTAAACACACGATCTTGATAAGTGGCACTTTGACGAGGTGGGACTAAACAGTTCGTTGTAAAAATAATCGGTCCATTAAACGTTTCAAACTCTTTCGTTTGTAAATGCCATGCATTTCCATAATTTGCTTTTAAATGATCATATTTTTTTAATTCAGGATAATAGTGTGCAGGCAACATTTCACTGTGCGTATAAATATCAATTCCTTGATCTTTAGTTTGCTCAAGTAATTGAACTAAATCGTGTAAATCATGTCCGGTGATTAAAATTCCTGGACGTTCTCCAACTCCAATATTAACTTTTGAGATTTCTGGATGGCCAAATGTTGTGGTATTAGCCGTATCAAGTAAAGCCATTCCCTCTACCCCAATACTTCCAAGTTCAAGTGTTAGCGAAACATAATCTTCTAGTGTTAGTGATTCATTAATTAAGGCGGCCATCATTTTGTGCATTCCCATGTATAGTGATGGTTGAACATAGCCTAATTTTTGCGCATGTGATAAATAAGCTGCTAACCCTTTAACTCCAAATAACATCAATTCACGAATTGAACGAATATCTTCATTTTCTGTTTGATGAATGGCCACTTTTAAAGCTTTTTTAATCATCTCTTCTTTAGTTTTAGCAATGAAGTTCATGATATCATGCTTAAGGATGGGTAACTCACGACCAACTAATTGTTCTTTTAATTCCTCACGGTAGGTTAAGCTTTGCAGCGTGCGTGTTACAAATTCTTCTTCCTCAAAATTAGCATTCGTAATCGTTGCAAATAATCCTTCCATGACAAACTCATGAATCTCATCAGATACAGTTTCAACTTCTAAAGCAAGCGTCGATACACCAATTAATGAATAGATAAACGTATCCATTAAAGCTGTTAATTCAGGGGATTTTCCACATACACCAAAGACAGTGCAGCCTATCCCTTTCGAAGCTTCTTGACATTGATTACAAAACATTTCCATCTCTATCACTCCTTCTTCTCAACAAAGCTATTATATAAACCTCTTCAAGAACAAGATGTGAGGTAGGTCACATTTTTAAAGATTTTTTTAAAAAAAAGATGACCAAAGGTCATCTTTAGCTTTCAAGCCACTCTCGATTAACACGCATTTGTTTTTTGGAATACTCACATAATCCTTCTTCTTTTAAAGAGGACAATAATCGACTAAACGTTTCACGACGAATACTTAATAACTCTGCCATTTCCTGCTTTGTTAACGGCATCTCAAATACAATCATCCCGTCTTTTTGAAAAGATTTATGTTTCATAAATAATTGAATCACTTTTTTAAAGCGATCTCTTGCATCAATAAAAACTTGATCAGTCAGTAATTGTTGGACACCTTCTAATCGGCGATTCAAATGACAAAACCATGCACGTGTTGCCTGATGATTCGATAAGATAGCTTTTTCTAGTTCAGGAATCGGAATAGCGACCACCACCGTTTCCTCTAGTGCAACACCAGAAGCAGGATATTGGTGAGGGTCATTAAATAAAACACTTAAAGCCACTAGATTTCCTCTTGAATAAATTGAAAAAATCTTTTCCTGACCTTGAATAGATGTTTTTAGAATTTTTAAAATTCCTGATTTAATATAATAAACAACCGTTGCCGCATCTCCTTGAAAAAATAAGGGTTGTCCTTTCTCTAGTTGAATTTCATAACTTTGTTGTTTTAGCCTTTCAATTGACTCTTGATTAAAAGAGATCAATAACGGATGTTGATACATAGAATCACTTCCTATTTTAAATCTGCAGGATATTGAAGTCCGATTTGACGACGAACCTCATCTAAAACACTCATCACCTGCTTTGAGCGTTCCAATGTATTGACATTGGATTCTTTCTTTTGCTTTAAAATCGTTTGAATAAATTCTTCAAGCTCATACTTCATATCTGCTTCATCATGAGGAATCGCTAACTCCTCAATCTCACCATTTCGATATTTAATTTGAACTTGATGGAATCGATTAATTCGATCAATCATAACCGTTCCATCTTCTCCTTGAATCTCCGACGGTAAATAAGAGTTAGAGATTTTAGAATACATGACACAAGCCTCCATTGTAGGATATTTAAAGATGATACTCCCTTCTCCATCTACACCTGATTCAAGCATATAGGCACTTGCCTTTATCTCACCTGGAAGTCCAAATAAATGAATCATCGGAGCAATCGTATAGACTCCAATATCAAGTAAAGCACCATTTGATAACTCATTTTTAAACGCATTTAAGATTGTCCCGCTTCGATAGGCATCATATCTTGAAGAATATTGACAGAAGCTTGCACTGTATCGACGAATGGTCCCAATTTTATGAAGATGGTCTTTAAGCAGTTGAAAAGTTGGTAACACAGTGGTCTTCATTGCTTCCATTAAAACAACTCCATTTTTAAACGCTGCTTCGCACATGGCTTCAACTTCTTTTAAGTTAGAAGCCAAGGGTTTTTCACATAACACATGTTTTTGATGATTTAAACATAAGATAGCTTGCTTAGCATGATAGGCATTCGGTGAGGCAATATACATCGCATCGACGACATCATCTTTTAAAAGCTGTTCAAGGTTAGTATAAATATGCTCGACACCATACTTCGATGCAAATTCAAGACCTCGCTCTTCTGTTCTAGAATAAATGGCATTCAACTTAAAAGATTCAAGGCTCATCGCTGCTTTTAAGAATTGTTCTGTAATCGTATTCGTTCCAATAATACCAAATCGTATCTGTTGAGTCATTCCATTTCCTCCACCTCTTTAAACTACTATTAGCATACGCAGAAAAAAACCCTCTGTCAAGTTAGAGACAGAGAGTTTAATTTTAAGCTTTATGTTTCACAAAATAGTTGACGATAATAAATGTTATAACGGCTGGTAGCAACCATCCAAATCCTGAAGATTGAAGGGGTAAATAATTCAACGCAGACGTTACGGCTGTTAAATTCATGAAAGAACCAATCGTTGTTAATAAACTAATTGCTAACGTCACATAAACCGTCATGGCTACAGCAAAGTCATGTTTAACCATTTTTCCTAGTAACGTTAAAATAATTAAAACAATGACAATCGGATAAATAATATCTAAAGCTGGCCCTGCTAAAGCTACAATTTGATCAACATCATTGGTTGCCATAAAAAGACTAATCACAGTTAAAATAATGGCATTCACTGCGTATGGAATTTTTCCCTTAAATAATTTGGTGAAAAACTCTGCACTTGCCGTTAGTAAGGCAATCGCCGTTGTTAAACAAGCGACTGTTGTACAAATACTTAAAAAAATCGTCCCAAGCGAACCAAAGACCGCTTTGGCAATATACATAACAAGTTGTGTACGAGTAAAACTTACATCAACAAGCGAAGAAGTTTGGGCTCCTAACATCATTAACCCACCATAAATAATCGCCAATCCACCAATTGCAATTAAACCTGACATTAAAATAATTTTAGAAACACTCTTATGGTCTTTATAGCCTTTATCATGGACAGATGAAATAATAATCGTTGCAAAAATAACAGCCGCAATAGCATCCATCGTTTGATAACCTTCTTTAAAAGACGTTGTGAAAACTTGTGAAACATCCAGTGTTGCTACTTCACCAATTGGAAATAACATCCCCTTTGTAATGATCGCAATTAAGACAAATAATAGAATAGGAGTTAAGACTTTCCCAATCGCATCTACAATTCGTGTGGGTTTTAAGACAAAGAATAACGCAATAGCAAAATAAATAATCGTTGTTAACCACTGTGTTGCATTAGGTAATAACGTCACAATCCCTAATTCAAACGTCGTTGAGGCAGTACGAGGAATTGCAATAATCGGTCCAATCGCTAAAATTAAAATAATCGTCGCAACGGTAGCGAACGGTTTAGAAACGCGAGAAGCCATCACTTCAAATGATCCTCCTGCGCGTGAACACGCTAAAATTCCAAGTAAAGGTAACCCAATTCCGGTAATTAAAAACCCTAGTAAAGCTGGAATCACTTGATCTCCAACTGTGTTTCCTAAAAAGGGTGGGAATATTAAATTCCCTGCGCCAAAGAACATGGCAAACAAGGCAAACCCAATCACTAATGCATCTTTAAATTGTTTACTCTTCATTAATATCCTCCTTGATGTCTATAATTCTAGCTGTTTTCTCCATTAACGACACATGGTAATATACCGAACAAACTTCCCTTTAACCGCTTCACATTGTTCAATGACTTCAAACCCAGCAGCTTTTAATTGCTCATCCATTTTAACTTGTGTCACAATAATAAGTTCATCAGCAATACGACGTGCATTCTCAATAATCATTTGCTGAATCTCTGGCGAAATCGGATTAAAATGTCCATATGGAAGGTCAATAATCGCCGTATCATAATGAGTTTTTATCTCTTGAATATCTCCAATTTGAATCACATTCTCATATCCGTAGTGTTTTAAATTTTCTTCTGCTTTCCAAGCTACTTTAGGATTTAACTCATTTCCAATGATATTTCCTCCTACTGTGAGTACCTCAAGGACAACAGTTCCGGCACCACAACATGGATCAATTATTTTTTTATCAAATTGATGACCCACCGCTAAGTTAGCAACAGAGCGTGAAACACGAACACTTAATGAAAAGGAGTAAGAATGAGGCTTATTCTCATGCTTCACCCACTCATTACAATTGGGTTCAAGTGTGCCAAAATACCATTTGCCATTTAACTCCGTCAATCCTAGCAATTGTTTCGGTTCATACATATCAGCTTCGCCACCAATTAATGAACCAATCGCATAAAGACGTTTTAATCGCTCTTTATATTCAAGTGATTGATCTTTAAATCGCATAAATAATAATTTAAATGTTTCAAAACTCATCGGTTGCTTTAAAACCATTTCATGTAATGATTCAAAGGAATCAGCTTGGTAATAAATCGTCAGTCGTTCCTTAATAAAAACACTACGTGATGGATCAATCTCAATATCAGATAAAATCCATTTGTCTTCAAACGATTGATTTAATAAAATCTTCATTTCAAGTCGACAAAGGCTTTCTTCACCTTCAGCGTAATTAATGACATATAAATAACCTTTAATCGGTAACTGTTCGATCATGATTTCGTCGTCCTCTTCTATTTTAGTTTCATTACAAAAAACACTAGTCTTCATTATAATTGAAAAAATGACATTTTTCAACATCATCTATCTCAAGTTCACAATGTATAGTAAAATAAATATTAGAATACATCAAGGAGGCACACTTTTTAAATGATTAGATTATTATTACTTGCACTATTATGGCTCACTGGATGCCAAGCTAAACAAACACTTACTATTGATTCAACTCTATCCATTTTCAAAACGCAAGCCAATTTAGAAGAAACAATGAAACAAGAATTTAACGAAACTACCTATTCAATTGATTCTCCCTATCTCGTCCATGACCCCTACCAAAATTCTCCCCTTTCTTATCTCGTCATGTTTGAAACAGAAGAACCCTCAATGATTAAATATCAAGTCCTTGGACATACCGAACAAGCAACCTTAAGTTATGAAACCAACAGTTATGAAACGACACACCAGTTAACGTTAATCGGATTATATCCAAATGAATCAAACACCATTTTATTGAGTGCGACCAATGAAGCGGGACAAACGATTTCACATGAGATGCAAATTCAAACTCCGCCACTTCCAAGTGATAGCCTACAGGTGACACTTAATCAGTCAACTCCCTTGACGCATACAACTCGATTATTTTTAGCAACCGATGATACATATAAATATCTCATCGACGAGTATGGAGATATCCGTTTCATTCAAAATTCTACATCGGGTTCTATTACTTCGCTCCCAAATGGAAATTTATTAACTTATCACGGGCCTTATTATTTTTACTATCAACAACAACTAGAAGAAATTTCTTATTTAGGACAAGTTCAAAAACAACTATATATTCCCGGTTCTGGACATCATTCTCTAACCTTGACCCCAGATGGCAATTACATTATTAACTCAAGCGATAAAACAGATGAACGATATACAGAAGACCATCTTTATATCCTCGATGCTCAAACTGGAATTCCCCTTCAAACCATCAATTTAAGAGACTATCTTGATATTAATCGCTTTAAAGACACACTACCTGAATCCGTTAAAGGTGACTTAGATGACTGGTTTCATTTAAATTATGCGATGATAGATGAGAGTGACGAAACAGTCATCGCTTCTGGACGTTCTCAAAGTATGGTTGTAAAACTTGATCCAACCACTAAACAACTAAAATGGATATTAGGTGCACCTGATGAGGTTAATGAACAACTTAAACCGTATTTATTAACCCCAATTGGTGAAAACTTCACCTGGTTTTTCGCCCAACACTCTTCAAAAGTTCTAGAAGATCTTGATCAAAATCCAGATACAGTAGATTTAATTTTGTTTGATAATCATGTCGATATTGGCGTATTTCCAAGGGAATCTTACCCAGATTTGAATCAATACAGTCGAGCAGTTCACTATCGAATTAATGAACGCGAGATGACTGTCGAACAAATTTGGTCGTTTGGAGAAAATTTATCTCCAGCCCTAACCTCAACCATCATTAGTGAAGTCGATTACTTGCCAAAGACGAAGTCGATGCTTGTGTTATATGGCTTCATTCAACTTAATCAATCAATGGGTGGAAAGTTATTTGAAGTCAGTGCCACGGATTCGAATGATATTCTCATGGAGATGACCTTCAACAAAGAAGGTATCAATCACATTTACGCCATTGACACCTTAACCTTTGATGAATTAAATTTAAATTATTCTTTCACGAATTCTAATGCAACGTCACTTGCTAAAGAAAATTTAATGTCCTTTAAAGAACCTCTTAATCTAGATAATCCCACTCAAACAAAATCTTATGATTCTTCATTTTTATCGACGATTGAGTTAGTCGATGATGTTTTATATTTAGATGGCTACATCGAAAAAGCTCAAATCACCGATTCATTTGCGCTCGTCTTAACTAATGAATCTCATGAATCTTTTACCTATTCAATTCACAGTGCGGATTGCTATGCTGTCAAAACTATTGACGAACTTCCAACCGGTCTTCAAAATCGTCTTAAAAAAGCTGTAAAGAAGCAGACACTAGTTCAGTTTATTGATCGTACGGATCTTTCTAATCTTGAAAAAGGAACTTATCGTTTGTCATTCTATTTAAAATCAAATGACGCTTTAGTGTTGTATGAAACAGACTATAGCCTTAAATTACATTAAAAAGGATGCCTCGTTATTGAGGCATCCTTTTGACTATGATTTGATTAATTTAGAATTGGTTTTGGTTAAATTCCTTGAATCTTTTTTAGAACTAAAGACTATTTTTAACAAAATCGGTGTCACAATCGTTGTGATAACCACTACCACGACAATCGGTCCAAAATTCACGGCACTCATTAATCCAAGTGCTGCCCCCTTACTAGCCACAATTAAAGCAACCTCTCCACGGGAAACCATTCCAACGCCAACTTGAAGAGATTCTTTCGTTGAATAATGACACAGTTTAGCTCCAAGCCCACAGCCAATTATTTTTGAAATAATCGCAATCACCACCAAAACAACGGTAAATAAAAGCAAAGTCTGGTTCATCCCACTCAAATCTACTTGGATTCCGATACTTGCAAAGAAGATGGGTGAAAGCAACATATAAGAAATTGTTTCAAATCTTGACGTAATATAATGAACACATGACGTATTTGATAAAATTAAGCCTGCAATAAAGGCTCCCGTAATATCAGCGACCCCAAACCACTCTTCCGCTAAAAAGGCAAGAATTAAACAAAAAACAAATGAAATGACGACAAATCGTCTCATATCTCGGTTGTATCGTTGAACCCAATAAATGAAAAATTTATAGAAAAGCATTCCAGCTAAAATGGCAAATACAAAAAATAAGATGACTTTTCCAAGAACTAACACAATATTAACAGAAGAATCTGCGCAACTTGTAATAAGGGTTAGTGCTACAATTCCTAAAATATCATCGATGATTGCGGCTCCTAGTATCGCATTCCCAGCTCGTGTATTTAACTTTCCTAACTCCTTCAACGTTTCAACTGTAATACTCACGGATGTAGCCGTTAAAATAATACCGATAAAAATATTTTGTAAAGTATGACTAACACCCTCTGCTGTTGATGTCTGATTGAAAAATGAAGCGGTGATAAATCCAAATAACAATGGAACTAACACCCCAAAAACTGCAATCACAAATGAAGCTTTCCCTGTTTTTTTCAATTCTTGTAAATCAGTCTCAAGGCCTGCCGTAAACATTAAGACAATCACGCCAAGTTCAGCAATTTGTTTAATAAAGTCTGTCTCATGCAATACATTTAACATGGCTGGTCCAAGAACCAATCCCGCTAACAAGGCTCCTACAACCTGAGGCATGGAAAACTTCTTCGTCACTAATCCTAATCCTTTCGTACTTAATAGAATTAACGCAATATCAAACAAATAATTATAAGACAACATAACCTCATCTCCATTTTTAATATTCCCCTAATTTAGTGATTAACCAAGGTAATATAGCACGTTACCTTCGCACAGTCACACACCTTTTGTCGAAAAAAATACACTCATTAAAATGTTTACGTTTTATTTTTGAAGAATCAAAAAACACTCCGCTTTGGAGTGTTTTCTCATTATAACTTATGAATTTGTTTATAAGTCTCTAAAATATATGAATCCAATTCCTTTAAGACAGCTAAACTCTTAAAGGTCACACGGCTTGTATAAGACTCACTTTTTGATGGTGCTTCAAAATCAAGTCCGAGTCCTTCTACCTCTTCTTGTGATAAGTGAGTTAAAATATACTGCTTACGCCCCGTTAATTTGCATCGAAGCAACACCTTTTTATTCGTATAAATTGTAAAATAATTTCCCACCATTTTAACTGTTAACTCGTCCATTAAATCATACTCCGTTTTAATCATCTGAGTGACAGTCAATAAAATTTCATCTTCAATAGAAATCGGCTCTACAGAACCCGACACAACCTCATTTTCGTGTTCAAGCGGTGACCCTTCTTCGCTTACCTCAACTTCTGTTAAGTCAGTGATTTCTTCGCTTACCTCAACTTCTGTTAAGTCAGTGATTTCTTCTGTTACCTCAACTTCTGTTAAGTCAGTGATTTCCTCTGTTGCCTCAACTTCTGTTAAGTCAGTGATTTCCTCTGTTGCCTCAACTTCATCTTTTGCTAACTCTGAGAAATCTTCAGGAGCTATTGCTTCAATCGATTCTTCATCTGAAACGAAACTATCCATTACCTCTTCAACTGAAGAGACACTCTCTTGAATACTGTCATCTAGATCATGAAAACCTTTTTCTTCTGAGAAATCTCTTTCAGGATCTATCATGGGAACCGTATTAACATATAGAGATTTAAATTCATCCATTTTAGCTAGACACCAACGAATTCCAATCACAGCAATAAAACAGAAAACTAAACATGTGGTACTTATTTTAACCGATGGTAAATTAAAAAAGAAAATAACAACACTAAGAACTAATAAGCCAATAAATAATGCAGCTCCTTTTCGATATAGCATATATTTTTGACTCCATTTATCTACTTCGCTTAACAACTTTAACACCTCAAACTTTCGGGCCATTCCTTACAACTATACCTTATTTTATCAAATTTTCCTATATGATGTTATATAAAATTCGACATTTTTGCACATTTTTTTGCATCAAATCTCAAAAAATTTATGAGTTTAAAATGAATTATTAAATAAAAGAGCTAACTTTTAAATGTTAGCTCCTCTTGTTATAATCCAATTAAAATTCCGACTAAAGCTCCCGCTACAATAAAAATAATTGGATGTTTATTGATTTTATTCGTCACAACATATAAGACTATAAATAAAATAAGTGCCTTTAGATTAAACAAATTAAAAATAGATTTAGTCTGATTAAAGGTATCAAGTGATAAAACTGAAATTTTAAAAACAGCAAATCCAGCAACCGCAATTAAACCTGTAACAGCCGGTCTTAAGGCATAAAAGACAGCCTGAACAGCCTGACTCTCTTTAAATTTATTTAAAACATGTGCCACAATGATAATAATAATAACCGATGGTGTAACCAACCCTACTGTTGCAAGGATACCACCTAATATTCCAGCGGCATTAAACCCTGCATAAGTTGCCATATTAATTCCAATAGGTCCAGGTGTTGATTGAGAGACCGCAATCATATTTCCAAGCATTGCTTCATCAAACCATGTGTATTTTCCCGCTAATTCATATAAAAAGGGTAAAGTGGCTAACCCTCCACCAACAGCAAATAACCCAATCTTAAAAAATTCAAAAAATAAAATAACATATGTCATTATGCTTTTTCACCTCTTCCACCTTTAACAACTAATCCTACAATAGCAGCTAAAATCACAATAAATACCGGAGAAATGTTGATGATAAGACCTAAAGAACCTAAAACTCCGATTAAAATCGTGATTATCACAATACTTAAACAAACTTTATCAATCACAGAACCTTTCCATAACTTGATTACAGCATTTAATACCAGAACGCAAACCGTTACACGTATTCCATTAAATGCATGCTGTACGATTTCAAACTCAGCGAAAGACTGTAAAAACGCGGCCAAAATCATAATAATCACTAATGATGGAAAAACAACGCCTGCTGTCGCAACAATTGCACCTAAAACTCCATGATGTTTATAACCGATAAAAGTGGCTGTATTAACCGCAATAACGCCTGGAGTACATTGCCCTACTGCATAGTAATCCATGACTTCCTCTTCGGTTGCCCATTTTTTTGTTTCGACAACCTCTTTTTGTAACATGGGTAACATCGCGTACCCACCACCAAAGGTTAATCCTCCAATTCGACAAAAAGTCCAAAACAAATCTAAATAATCGTGCATGTCTTAACCTCCAAAATCTTGTCATTCTTAACTATTATATCTCAAAATTTCCATATTAAAAGAAAATACTGTTTTCAAATAAAAAAATCTCTATTCTTTGAATAGAGATTTTTTTATTTGAAAATTAAGCATTACGATCCATGAAAGGAACAATTTGTTTTTTACGTGAAACAACACCTGCTAATAAAGCTGTGTTATCGACTAATTCAACATTAAATGCTTTTTCAACGATATCTGTACGATCTCCTAATGTGATAACTTGTGAGTTACTATTTAAGATATCCGTGATAACTGCCACAAATAGATTTAATCCTTTTTGTGCAATAATTGCTTTCATTTGTTCTTCTAACTCTGCTTTACGAGTCATCATATCCTCGATACTAACTGTGTTAATTTGAGCAATCTCAACAGTAGATGTTCCCATTGGGAAGACTTTTGAGTCGATTCCTAATAATTGTTCAGCAGAGTAATCAGATAAATCTGTTCCAGCTTTTAACATTTCAAGTCCATAAACTTCAACATCAAGTCCTGCAATTTCTGCTAACTCACGGCATGCTTTTTCATCTTCTGGAGTACATGTTGGTGATTTGAATAATAATGAATCTGAGATAATCGCACTTGCCATTAATCCAGCCATTGTTGGTTCAATTTCAATTCCATTTTCTTTATACATTTTATAAAGAATTGTTCCCGTACATCCAACAGGTTCCGCACGATAGAATAAAGGTTCAGATGTTTGGAAGTTTGCTAAACGGTGATGATCCACTACCATTTTAATGCGAGCTTTTTCGATTCCATCTGCACTTTGATTAAATTCATTATGGTCCACTAAAATGACTTCGTCATTTTCAGTTACAGCATCAATTAATTTTGGTGCTTCAATTTGGAAGTGATTTAAAATATATTGAGTTTCCTTGTTCACGTCACCTAAACGACAAGCCATTACGTCATGTCCTAATTTTGTTTGTAAGTCTGTCATGACTAAAGTAGATGTAATTGAATCTGTATCTGGGTTTTTATGTCCGAATACTAATGTAGCCATTGATTCATTCCTCCTTCTGCATTTTCACTTCTCTTATTTTACACTAAAACCGTCAAAAACTCATCGCCTTTTACACTAAATTCGTAACTTTTCAATTATATTTTATCAAATTCAGACTAGACTAAAAGTATTGAGGATTCATCTTCATCAAAAAAGGAGGACTAGTTTTGAAAACAACATGGGATTTAACCGCACTATACGAGTCATTTGAAAGTGAGAATTTTTTAAATGACCTCAAAAAAGTTGATGAATTAACCCAATCCTATAATCATTTTGCCAATCAAATTTCAAATTCAACACAAGAGACTAAAACGTTACTACTTCAATATTTAAATTTTCAACAGGAGCTTAACGACTTATTTGGCCGTCTTTTTTCTTATTGCTCGCTCACTTTAAGTACTGATACAACGAATAAATCAGCTTTAAAATATTCTGATGTGCTCAATGAAAAATCAAGCTCCCTTGCGAAAAGTGATACGGTTCTTAATCATTGGATTGGCAATTTAAAAGATCTTGATACTTTACTTAAAACCGATGCTAATCTTGAAGCCCACACCTTTTTCTTTAAAGAATTACAACGCTTCAGTCACTATTTATTAAGTGATAACGAAGAATCTATTATTGCGAAAATGCAAAATACAGGATCAATTGCGTGGGCTAAGCTAAAAGATACCATTACCTCGCAGCTCATAGTTGAGGTTGAATTAAATGGCGAAGTCAAATCAATGCCATTAGCCATGGCAAGAAATCTGGCTCATGACCCTAGTGCCGAAGTCCGAAAAAGTGCTTATGAATGCGAGTTAAAAGCCTATGAAAAAGTAGAAGATTCATTAGCGGCTTGTCTGAGTAACATTAAAGGAGAAGTCATTACAACTGCTACCTTACGAGGATATGAATCCCCTCTTGATGAGACGTTAATAAAATCAAGAATGACTCGCCAAACACTAGATGCCATGCTTGAAGCCATCGAGGAAAGTTTACCTAAATTCCGAGAATTTCTTCGCCTCAAGGCCTCTTTACTTGGACATAAAGGTGGATTACCTTTTTACGATTTATTCGCTCCCGTTTGTGACCAACCTCAAACCTTTGACTACGAAAGAGGAACTGAATTTGTATTAAAACAATTTAGCACGTTCTCTGATACATTAGCCAATTATGCCAAAAAAGCGATTGATGAAGCCTGGATTGATGTTTATCCAAAACAAGGAAAAGTTGGCGGTGCTTTTTGTTCAAATCTTCATTGGATTAAGCAAAGTCGTTTCTTATTAAATTATGGAGATCAATTTAGTGACGTTGTGACGCTTGCTCACGAACTTGGACATGGATTTCACGGCGAATGCTTAACAAAAGAAAGTAGCTTAAATTCAAGTTACCCTATGCCTGTGGCTGAAACAGCTTCAACGTTCTGTGAAACCATTATCAAAAAAGCTGCGATTAAAAATGGAACAGATGATGAAATTTTTAGAATTTTAGAAACTGAATTAACGGACTCAACTCAAATTATTGTCGATATCTATAGTCGATATTTATTTGAAACTGAATTATTTAAAGAACGAGCACAAGGTTCTATTAGTTCAAAAGAATTACAAGACATGATGATTAAAGCACAAAAAGAAGCCTATGGAAATGGCCTCGATTTTGAATCTCTTCATCCTTATATGTGGGCATGCAAACCTCATTATTATGATGCTTCAGCGAATTTCTATAATTTCCCTTATGCGTTTGGTTTACTATTTGCTAAAGGTTTATACGCTAAATATCAAGAAGTTGGAAGTGAGTTTGTAAAATCTTATGAACAGCTTTTATCTATTACTGGTAAAAATTCAGCCGAAGAGATTGCCAGAACCGTAGACATCGATTTAACGAAAAAAGAATTTTGGCAAACCTCTTTAAAACTTATTACAGATGACATTCAAACATTTAAAGAGCTTGCCAAAAAGAAATATCCCACTCTATTATAATTAAGCCGAAGCCCTATTTTTTATAGGGCCTTTTAATTTGTTAATTTTTGGAATAGACTACTTGATTTTTAAACCTCAATGACTGATAATGAATGGGTTATTTGATTTAGTTTTAAAAGGAGAATTCTAATGAGAAGTTATGAGTTTTACAAGTGGAGAATTTGGATTATTTTAGCCTTTTCTTTTGTTCTATCTCTGTTTCATCGAGGTGCAATGGGGGTTATCTCACCTTATTTAAGCTATGATCTAAATGCAACCGCATCGGAAATTAGCCAAATCGCATCGGTTACGTTCTACACTTATGCCCTCATGCAAATTCCTGCTGGCCTGTTACTGGATTACTACGGTTATCGTAAAGTAAGCGGCATCGGAATCTTCATAACAGGAATAGGATCCATCTTATTAGGATTGACGCCTTATTTATCCTTAGCCTTTTTAGGTCGCCTACTAATCGGACTTGGAACCTCTGTTATTTTTATCTCTGTTTTAAAAGCACAATCCATTTGGTTTTCAAAAAACGACTTTGTCAAAGTATCAGGATTCCTTTCTTTCATTGGCAATGCTGGTGGATTATCCGCTACCTTTCCGCTTTCGATATTAATTGGTTTGATAGGATGGCGATTTTCTATGATTGGGACAGGAATTTTATGCCTCATGATTTCCATTCTAATCTACTTCTTTGTTTCTAATTCCCCAACCAATTACGGATATGCACCACTAGGTTCACAGCCAGGACAAACCAAACTGGAACTTAAGGAGGCGATTTTATCAACTTTTAAAAATAAAGCGATTTGGCGTAACTTTTTCTCATTATTTACACTGGTTGGATGTACCACTGCTTTAAGTGGTGTTTGGGGAATTAATTATTTAACAACCGTCTATCACATTAATTCAACTCACGCTTCCTTTTATATTTCCTTTATTTTACTAGGTCTGATCATAGGCTCTCTTTTTATTTCTAAATTGTTAATATTATTTAAAGGAAATATCCCAGTTTGTCAACGTTTCTGTTGTCTGGGAATCTCGCTCATTTGGTTTTATTTTTTATTTTGGGTAAATGGTAACCCGCCTCTTTGGATTCTTCCTTTTTTATTTTTTTCAATGGGATTTTTGGCGACCTCTCACATCTTATCCTTTACCGATATTACCTCTTATTGCGATTCAAAACATAGTGGTTTAGCCAGTAGCGTCATCAATGCTGGTGAATTTATTGCTAGTTCCCTTGTGACACAATTTATTGGGTTCACACTAGACTTTAACTTTAATGGAAGTATCGTTAATAATATTCGTCATTATAGCGCTGAACAATTTAAATTAAGTTTTAATATCTTTTTTATTATTTCCTTAATGGGGATCTTAACGAGTTTTATCGGTTATAAAAAAGGGGGAAAACTAAGTCTCTTCTTAAAATTCAAACATAAAAAAGTCGTCTAGAATTAGACGACTTTTTTTATATATTTGTTTCTAACCAGTTATAGATATCTTCATAAACTTCTAACTTATTTTTTTCATTTAAGATTTCATGAAGCATCTGTGGATATAATTTTATCTGAACATTGATTAGCTGTGCTTTTTGCATTGCATGAAATGCTTTTTTTACCATTTTACCTTCTTCACCTACAGGATCATCCTCACCCGAGATAAATAAAACAGGTAAATCATGTGGCATTTTTTCAATGTTTTTATCATCTGTTATATACAATAATCCCGTAAATAAATCATAAAATCCGGCATTGGTAAAAATAAATCCGCAACTCGAATCGGCGACGAATTCACGTACGACTTCTTCATCATAACAAATCCAGTCACTAGCCGTTTTAGCATTGGGAAGATTACGATTAAATGTTCCATAAGATAACTGATTAATTAATTTATTTCGATGTTTAGATCCTTGGTATCGTTTTGCTAGGCGTGATACAAATTGGCCTATCTTAAGCAAAAATTTCGGATTATGTGCCGTCCCAGATAAAATCAATCCATTAATCGTTTCACCATAATCAATCGCATAATGTCTTGCGAGAAAAGATCCCATACTATGTCCAAGCATGACAATTGGCAATTCTGGATTGTGAGCATGAATTAAATCGTTAATACTCTTTAAGTCATCCACCATCATCTGCCATCCATCTTCCTCTCCAAAGTAACCATAGTCCTCTGGTGATGAAACAGATTTACCATGACCTCGATGATCATTCGCATAAACGATGTATCCTTTATCTGTTAAATAATTAATAAATGCTTCATAACGACCGGCGTGTTCGCATGAGCCATGTACGAGTTGAATCACTCCACGTGTTCGAATATCTGCATGTGGTTCATAAATATAGAGTTCTATATCCTGACCATCTACCATTTGAACTTTCAAGAAATGTGGCCCCTTTCATCTTTCATATCTATACTGTACCATATTTCTTGACGTATTCCAACTACTTAAGACGTTCATAATAGATGAATCAATTGTTTTATACCCTTTTCATACACTTTATTTAAAAAATTGATGATCTCCCACCACAATTTCATATGGATTAAAACGTTGTCCTTTAAACGTTAAATAGGTTTCAATCACACCAAAATCATCAACTGTTGCAATTCCAATTATGCGTTGCGAAGCCACTAAATCGTAAGTTCCATTCCCTAGTGGAGTAATGATCGGTGCCAATCCCCCGAGCGGTAATACCTCGCCTTTAATCGTTCCCTTAACGCTTCCATCCGGATTGTAGTACTTAGATAATAATTGTAAATCTTTTTTAGATACATCCAATCTAAACGTTTGATTAAACCCATTGGTTAATTCGATTTTAAATCCGTCTTGGAACGTCACTTGCCATTGAGTTTCTTCATTAAATTTTTCATAATCAAACAATTGAATAGGCGTTTTTTCTCTAAAACTATATAAATAATAATAGTTAATATTGCCACTTCCACCAGAACTAACCGATACATAGACATCCTCAATAAAATCTTGATTAAAATCCCCGACAAAAAGCATTCCCCCATATCCTCCTTTTAATGGTAAAACTTGTGTGATTGTTTCATTCGTAATCCCATCTACAATAAAAAGTGTCAAATCCTCTTGATAAATCGCATCTGGACTTGATTTACTTCCTGCTAAATAAATAAAATCATCAACTTGATCACCTGTTACATCTCCAAGCTTCATATCGAAGATATAGGGGGTCTGTACTTCTATATACGCCTCAATAGCTGGAGGAGTCATCGTATCCATAAACATCCAAATCTTCTCCTTTCATCATTTATACGGTTAGTATGAGTTAGAATCGGGAATTTATGAGCAAGGATGAATATATTTACAATATATTTTTCTTTAAAAAAGAGACTAGATTTAATATCTAGTCTCTTTTGCATTTAAAATAAAGTTAATTGATTGCTTGGCGGTTGCGTTGCTGCTTTAGCTGGTTTATCATTTCCAAGCTCCATATCTCCAAAAACATTCATTAATTGTAATTTTTCAATTAAGGCTTTAGAAACTTTTCCACGTTGTTGGACTTCTTTTATGGTTACAAACGGCGCTTCTTCCCTTGCAGCCACAATTTGTCTTGCCACGTTTTCTCCTAAACCATCTAATGCCGTAAATGGCGGAATGAGTGATTTTCCATCCTCAGAAATTTTAAAATCTACGGCATTTGATTCTTCGATATTGAAGTTTTGGAAGTAGAAACCACGCTCTGTCATCTCCAATGCAATCTCTGAAATGGTCACTAAGTTTTTCTCTTTTGGTGTTGCGTCAAACCCTTTTTCTTCAATTTCATCTAAACGTTTACGAATGGCATCAGGTCCTTTAATCATGGTTTCCATTTCAAAAACATCTGCACGTTTTGAGAAATAAGCACAGTAATAATAAATAGGATGATGAACTTTAAACCACGCGATACGAATGGCCATTAAAACGTAAGCTGTCGCGTGGGCTTTTGGGAACATGTACTTAATTTGACCACATGACCAAATATACCATTCTGGAATCTTATGCTTACGCATCTCTTCTTCAAATTCTTTCCATCCATCTGGATTTTTACTCGCTAATCCTTTACGAACAAACTCCATGATTTTAAACGCTAAGGCAGGTTCAAGTCCACCATACATTAAGTAAACCATGATATCATCACGACATCCGATAACATTTTTGAATTCAACTTTTCCAAACTTATCATATTTTCCGGAAACTAAATCTGCCGCATTATTTAACCAAACGTCAGTTCCATGTGATAGCCCTGAAATTTTAACTAATTCGGCAAATGTCTTCGGTTTGGTATCTTCTAACATATTACGAACAAACGGTGTCCCAAATTCAGGAACCCCATAAGAACCCGTTGTCGAACGAATTTGTTCTGGCGTTACCCCTAATGATTCTGTTGAATAGAATAATTTATAAACTTCAGGATCATCCGTTGGAATATCTTTTGGATCAATACCTGAGATATCTTGTAAATAACGAATAACCGTCGGATCATCGTGCCCTAGAATATCGAGTTTTAATAAATTATCATGAATTGAGTGGAAGTCGAAATGTGTGGTTCTCCATTCTGCTGTTGGATCATCAGCTGGATATTGAATCGGTGTCACATCATAGATATCCATATAGTTAGGAACAACAATAATCCCACCCGGATGCTGTCCTGATGTACGACGAACCCCTTCACATCCTTTAGCCATTCGTTCAATTTCAGCCGTTCGCATTTCACGATTGGTATCTTCAAGGAACCCTTTAACATAACCAAAGGCTGTTTTTTCAGCAACGGTACCAATCGTTCCAGCACGGAACGCAAAGTCATCACCAAACACTTCACGACAATATAAATGGGCAACTGGCTGATATTCACCAGAGAAATTTAAATCGATATCAGGTACTTTATCTCCTTTAAATCCAAGGAAGGTTTCAAACGGGATATCATGTCCATCTTTTCGCATCTTAGTGCCACAATGTGGACAAGTTGCATCTGGTAAATCAAAACCAGATTCAGCATTTGCTAAAATGTCTTGGAATGCTTCTTCCTCTGGTCGGATTCCATAGCGTTGTTTCTCCTCTTCGTTCATTTTAAAAGCCGCAAATAAACAGTTTGGACAACGGTAATGCGGTGATAGCGGATTAACCTCTGTGATATCTGTCAAAGTTGCAACAAAAGACGATCCAACCGAACCACGTGATCCTACTAGATAACCATCATCCAATGATTTTTTTACAAGCATGTGCGAGATATAATAAATAACGGCAAATCCATTTCCGATAATACTATTTAACTCTTTAATTAAACGATCAAGCACATATTGAGGTAATTCTTCCCCATACCACTCATGTGCTCTTTCATAACACATTTCAGTTAAACGGTCCTTGATACTTGGAATCCCTTTATCTTTTAAGAAATCATCAGCAGGCGTGAACAATTCATCTTTAATCGCTTTTATCATTTCACAAGAATCAGCAATTGCATTTGGATTAGTGACAATGATTTCTTTTTGTTTCGCCTCATCTAAAAAACTAAAATCATGGTACATTTCATCTGTTGTTCTAAAATGCATACTTGGAATTTCTTTAATATCTGGATGATTTAGAGGATGGCGTCCTCCTCCAATCATTGGTGTGCGCGTATAAATTTGACGATAAAGTTTATCTTCACGATTTAAATGGTGAACATCTCCGGTTGCGCACACTGGAATATTTAACTCTTCACCCACTTTTATAATCGTTTTAATCGTCTCGATAATGGACTGAGCCATCTCTTTTGAGTTTTGATCAATGAGATGTGAATAAACTTCGGGTGGCTGTACTTCTAAATAATCATAAAATTTCGCCTTTTCTTGTAAGTCTTCATATGGCTTATTTAATGCACTTTCCCAGACCTCACCATTTACACAACTACTACCAATTAACAATCCTTCTCGATGAGCTTGTAAATAACTTCTTCGAATACGTGGCTGTCCATATAAATCGCACGTCATCGATTGCGACACAACTTTGAATAAATTTTTAAATCCAACTTGGTTTTGCGCCAAAATCGTCACATGTGTTGTTCGATCAAGTTTAAACGAGGTTTCTTTATCGACTAACTGATTGACTTCATCATGCGTTTTAATGTCTAATTTTAAAATATCACGAAGCATTAGAATAAATGCCTGACCCGTTGCACGCGCATCGTAAATGGCACGGTGATGTTGGGTTAAATCAACTTTAAAGAATTTTGATAAAGCTTTTAAGTTAAATCGCTTCATCTTACGTTTAAATTTTTCATCAATGGTCGCATCTGTTGCATAGTTCCAATACACTCCATATTGATGGTGATAAAGGACACGCGCTAAAGCTAAGGTATCCAGAACAGGATTGTCACAAACTCCTAAATTAAAACGTTTATATGTTTGCTCTAAATGTCCCATGTCGAATGCCGCATTATGAGCGACTAAAACACAATCTTCCGACCATTCTTTAAAGCGTTTCATGACATCCTCAAGCTCCGGAGCATTATCAACATCACTTTGTAATATATGCGTTAATTCGATCGTTTTTAAAGATAATTTTCGATGTGGATTAGCAAAGTCAGAAAACTCATCAATAATCGTTCCGTTTTTAATTTTGACAGCTGCAATTTCGATAATCACATCATAGTTCGTTGAGAACCCAGTCGTTTCGACATCATAAACAACATACGTGGCATCATTTAACGGAATCGATTTCTCATTCCAAGCTAATAAGGGTTCATCTTCAACTAAATATCCTTCCACTCCATAGATAATTTTAATATCATTTTTTTTCGCGGCATGATAGGCATCTGGAATGGCTTGAACGACTCCATGATCCGTTAAGGCAATCGCTTTATGACCCCATTTCGCAGCTTGTTTAATATAATCACCAATATCTGTTACGCCGTCCATGGCACTCATCTTAGAGTGAACGTGTAATTCAACACGCTTTTCACCCTCCGGCGCCAAATCTTTTCTCGGCTCTGTTTTGGCATCAATGACATTCACCGCATTTACCATCATTGATAACTCTTTTGAGAACGTATCAAATTGAATTTTCCCACTGACACGAACCCAGTTACCTTTTGCTAAAAGTTTAGGTACCATTTTCTTTGTTTCAGCTGACTTGGCAAACATTTTAATATAAATGGAATCGGTATAATCCGTAAACTTCGCCGTCACGAGTAACATTTCACCATTTCGAATGTCGCGTGATTCTGCATCAAAAATATAACCTTCTAAAATACAGCGACTCATTTCATCGTCAATTTCTTTACAACTCATCGGATTTCCATTAATTGGACCACCGATTGAAGTATCTGTCACTTCAGGTTCCTTACGACTATAACCTCCACGGCTTCCACTATAGCTTTCACTTCGATAGCTTGGTTTAGGCTGTTCCACTGGTGGGGCTTCCACTGGTTTAGGTACTTCAACAATTTGTGGCATCGTCGTTTCTCGTTCTGCTAATATATCAGCGTCTGACTTGGCATTAGCAGAGTAAACAGGTTTTACTGTCTGTAATCCAAATCCAAAACGCTCATACGCCTTTAAAATGTTATTGGCATACTTTTGTTCAATTTCGTTATAATAATGCTCATCTTTCACTTCAATGTGTAACTCATTTGTCTGAACCTTAACTGAAAAGCTTTCTAAACAACGAATTAATAAATCTTGACGACTTAAATATTCAATCATAAGTGGCCAATATTCTAATATTTGTTCTTCAGTCGGCTGACTTAAATATCTAATTAAAAAAGAAGCTTGATTTATCGTTTGAATTTTACTAAACGTTTGATCAAAACGGGAATAAAATTCATAAAAAGCTGCTGGAACTAAGGGTGTATCAAATACTAAGTGAAAAATCAGTTCTTGGTTTTTTCGTAGGGCATCCACCTTTTCAATCATCTTTTGCTCAAATAAAAAAAGCTGATGATCAGGATATTGAATTTGTTCTAGCAAAATTTCCATTTGTTTTTGCATGGGTTTCCCCCCTTTTAAATCATTACTTTCAATTTATCTTATAAATTGCAACTTATTCATTTTATCATTTTTTCTAACTATTTTCACTAAAAAAATCGTTATGTCGAATGGCCTTAACCGCTTACTAACTCCTATAATTTCTGCCATTACTTCATTATTATACCTAAGAATATAAAAAGCCCTCTCAAATTCTTTTGAGAGGGTTTCTAACTAAGCTAATGTTTCATATTTTTCTTTAACGAATGTCATTAAGTCAGCCACTGCTACTTCAGCAACTTCACCTGTTTGACGGACTTTAACTTCAACAATTCCATCAGCGATTCCACGGCCAACCGTAATACGAATTGGTAACCCAATTAAATCAGCATCGGAGAATTTAACCCCTGCACGCTCTTTACGATCGTCTAATAAAACCTCAAATCCAGCTGCTTTTAATTCAGCATAGATATTTTCTGCTGCTTCTAATTGATCCGCTTTTTTCACATCAACTGGAACAACATGAATATCAAATGGAGCAATTCCTTTTGGCCAGATCATTCCATTTTCATCATTGTTTTGTTCAATAACCGCCATCATCACACGGCTAACTCCAATTCCATAGCATCCCATGATAATTGGTTGTTTCTTTTGATTTTCATCTAAGAATACCGCATTCATTGGTTCTGAGTATTTTGTTCCTAATTTGAACACATGTCCAACTTCAATTCCTTTAGCATGTGCCACAACGCCTACACCATCAGGAGATGGAGCTCCCACCTCTAAATCAGCAACTTCAATATTAGCTGCAAACGAACCTGTTGTTGAATAAACAATAGTATCTTCACCAACTTCAGCTAATGCCATGAACTCAGCAGATTGAGATCCGCCAATTTGTCCACTATCAGCTTCTACCATACGGAAGTTTAATCCACAACGAGTAAAAATATTTGTATAAGCTTTAACAAAGTTGTTATAAGCTTCATCTAGAGATTCTTGTGTGGCATGGAAAGAGTAGGCATCCTTCATAATAAACTCGCGACCACGCATTAATCCAAAACGAGGACGACGTTCATCACGAAACTTCGTTTGAATTTGATAAACTGTTAATGGTAATTTTTTATATGAATTTAAGAAATCTCGAACTACATGAGTAATAACTTCTTCATGTGTTGGACCTAATGCAAATTCACGATTATTACGATCTGTTAATCGCATTAACTCTGAACCATAGACATCCCAGCGTCCTGATTCATCCCATAATTCTTTTGGTTGTAACGCTGGCATTAATAATTCATTTCCGCCAATGGCATCTAATTCGTCACGAACGATTCCTTCAACATTATTTAAAACACGCTTTGCAAGTGGTAAATAAGTATATACTCCCGCTGCTACTTGTTTAATAAATCCAGCGCGAAGTAAAAATTGATGAGAACGAATTTCTGCATCACTAGGAACTTCACGTAATGTTGGAATAAACATCATCGATTGTTTCATTGTTTGTCCTCCTAAAGAATGCGACATTTACCATAATTAATAGTAAAATTCGACATACATATACTTTCAATGTTTCATTATCGCATCTTTTACCCTTCATTTCAAGTTAGTTTTTCGAGTTCTTACTTAAATAAACGAAGAACATCATTAAAACTAACAAAAACAAATAATCCTAAGAATAAAATTAATCCAGCTGCATGAATATATCCTTCTACCTTACGATCAACCGGACGTCCAATAACGGCTTCGATTAAAACAAATAAAATACGTCCACCATCAAGCGCAGGTAATGGCAGTAAATTCATAATCCCAATGTTAACACTTAGGAAACTAATCCAAATAACAAATGAGGTTAATCCATATGTGACCACTTGAGACGTCATCGTATAAATTCCAATGGGCCCTGCTAAATCACTAACCCCTGCTTCTTTTGTCACGAATAACATTTTAAACGTTTCAAAGATTTGCATAAAAGCATTTTTCGTTTGTAGCGCAGAATATTTAATTGCATAACCAAGTGAATGTTCACTGCGAAGTGGATGTTCATAATCAACCCCAATTCCAATTTTTGGTGTTCCATCTACAAGATTAGGAGTAATCACTAATTGTTTTGTTTGATTATTTCGTTCAATCACAACGGTTGTTTCCTCTGTTGTCGAATCAATGGCATTAATTAAGTCGTCCCATGACTCAACTTTTTGTCCATTATACTCAATAATTTGATCGCCTACTTGTAATCCTGCCACTTGTGCCGGGGAGTCATCTACTATCGTTCCTAACCTATTAGAATAAATCGTTTCTCCATTGACGAGTCCTACCATAAATAATAAAACAATCGCTAAAATAAAGTTCATTGTTGCTCCCGCTGCCATTGTCGCAAAACGAGCCCATTTAGATTTTGACTCTAAACAACGATCGTATGGAGCAATTTGCTGGGATCCCTTATCAAATACGTAAAAAGCATCATGATCAACTTGATAATGATAAACGTGTTGTTGTTCTGTTTCAATGCTAATCGTTAAGGCTTTATACAAATCAATCTCTGTAATCGTTCCAACTACTAAATCGGTTCTTAATTCCGGATTTAGATAAATTTTTTCAACACAAGCATTTTTTCCAAGTAATAATCCAACTTTTTGTCCCACTTTGACCATTTCTTTTTCGGCTTCTTCCCCAGCCATAGCCACATAACCACCGAGTGGAATAGCACGAATTGAATAAGTCGTTTCTCCCTTTTTCTTGCTCCATACGGCTGGTCCCATACCAATTGAAAACTCATGACATAAAATTCCGACCTTCTTAGCTACAATAAAATGCCCAAGTTCATGAACTAAAATAATAACACCTAGTGCGATAATAAAACTTAAAATTCCTAACATTTATTCACCCTCTATTATTCATATTTTGCTAGAATATCTCGTCTAACCTCTTGATCTAATTGTAAGATTTGTTCAAGTGATGGGTGGTCAATCTTTTGATGTTTGTTTAAGGCCTCCGCAACCACTGT
>NZ_CALIOS010000085.1:0-30761 GCF_938044715.1 uncultured Turicibacter sp. | reverse complement strand
TATTACCATTAAATACGTTTACCAGTTGTCTGACTTAATTATATAATTCAGGATATAAAAAAGGTGAAGCGACATTAATCGCTTCACCTTTTTACTATTTTATTTTTTCAAATTGTCCCATATAAAGTTGATAGTAATCACCTTTTTGTGCAATCAACTGTGCATGCGTTCCTTTTTCAGAAATCTCACCATTTTTAAGTAATAAGATTTCATCCGCATTGACAATCGTTGATAAACGATGGGCAATAATGAAACTTGTTCGATCTTTTAGTAAAGTCTGAATCGCATCTTGAATAAGCTTTTCTGTTTCAATATCAATTGAAGCTGTCGCCTCGTCTAAGATTAAAATGGCTGGATCAGCAATCAAGGCTCTAGCAAATGAAATTAATTGTTTTTGCCCCGTTGATAAACCTGAACCGCCCTCACCAATGACAGTGTCATAACCATCAGCTGACTCCATAATAAACTCATGTGCATTGACAAGTTTTGCTGCTTCAATGATTTCTTCATCTGTTGCATCCAGCTTTCCATAACGAATATTTTCTTTAATACTTCCACTAAATAGTTGTGGCGTTTGTAGCACATATCCTAAATGAGAATGTAGCCATTCTTGAGATCTTTCGCGATAATCGACACCATCAATTAAAATTTGACCACTCGTTGGTTCATAGAAACGGCAAATCAAGTTAACGATCGTACTTTTTCCAGCACCTGTGGGTCCAACAATCGCTACACTGCTACCAGCTTTCACCTTAAGATTCATATGTTCCATTACTGTTTCACCAGATTTATATTTAAATCCAACATCAATCAGTTCAATATCTCCGTGAAGGGGTTCCCAGTTTTCTTTTTTTAGATTTCCAATTTGCCCATATTTTTTGATAACATCAGGTCGATCAATAATATCAGAGTCCGTGTTAATTAATGAGATAACACGCTCAGCTGATGCTTGAGCATCTTGAAAACGAGTTAATAAGTTGGCAAGTGTTCGAATCGGATCATAAAACAACGTTGAGTAAGAAATAAAGATGACTAAATCTCCGTATGACAATTTTCCATTAAACACGTCGAACCCACCTTTATATAAAATCAAGGCAATTCCTACGCTACCAAGAGCCACGATAATTGGATAATAAACTGCATTAATGATTGACGCTCTAACAGAACCATCGCGCATCTCTTTTGTCAAATGACTAAACTCATCTAAGTTATCATCTTCCGTTACTAATGTTTTCGTTGTCACCGCTCCCGTAATTCCCTCATTAAACGCACCCGTAATTTTAGAGTTCATTTTACGAACACGGCGATATTGTTTTAAAATGCGTGTTTGAAAGAAGTAACTCACAAGCGCTAGAATTGGTAACACGGCAATCGTAATAAGTGCTAATTGCCAGTTCATAATAAACATCGCAATCATGACGAAAATCATGACCATAGTTCCCCAAACAGCGTCCGTTAACCCCCAAGATAAAATTCCGCCAATTCGATTTGTATCTGAAGTTAAACGAGACATCAGCCATCCCACAGATGACGTGTCATAAAATGAAAAAGATAACTCCTGTAATTTCTTAAACGCATCTTGACGAATTCGATAACTAATATGTAATTGTAATCGGTCAGATAACATAATAAATGACCAAACAATAAATCCAAATAGCATAATGACAAGTAAATATAAAATTCCAAATCCTTTTAATCCATCTAAATTCCCCGTTAAAACATATTCATCAATCACCATCCCATTTAATTGAGGAATGGTTGTATCTAAAACAGCAAGTGTAATTGCCGTGATGAATAACAAGATGACATCTCGCTTCGCATCACTCATGTATGAGAGGACCTGTTTCCACGTTTTAAAATCGGCCTTTGTATACTCAGCTTCTTCAAACTCTTTCGCCATTATTACACCCCACTTTCTTCATTCATCAAGTTCAGAACTTCAGCTTCTTTTTGATTTTGAATTTCCCAGAAAGTTTGATATAAGCCTTCTTGATGAATAAGTTCTTCATGTGTTCCTCGTTGAATAATGTGTCCCTTATCTAGCACAATAATTTGATCGGCATCTTTTACCGTGCTGACACGATGCGCAATAATAAAAGTCGTCACATCTTTTGATCGCTCATTTAAGGCGCGACGAATTTCAATATCAGTTTCGGTATCGACTGCACTTAATGAATCATCGAAGATTAAAATAGGACATTCATTAATTAAAGCACGTGCAATTCCAACACGTTGTTTTTGTCCCCCTGATAAAGTAACCCCACGCTCTCCAACGATGGTATCATATCCATTTTCAAAATCTTCAATGACGTGATGAACAGATGCCAGTTTGGCAACGGATTGAATTTCATCTTCATGTGCATCTTTTTTAGCAATGGCAATATTTTGTTTAATTGTTTTTGAATATAAGAATAACTCCTGTAAAACAGCCCCAATATGAGCACGCATCCATTTATGATCGATTTTTTTTAGTTCAACGCCATCAATTTTAATTGAACCTTCCGTATAATCATATAAGCGTAACAATAAGTTCATTAGCGTTGTTTTTCCTGAACCTGTTCGCCCAATAATCGCAATAGTCTGACCTTTTTCGACTTTAAAGCTAATATCTTTTAAAATACGGTCATGATCTTCATATTCAAATCCAACGTGATCAAATTCGATAGATCCCGTGATTTGAGGTTTTTGAAGACCTTCTTCAAATTCAATCGGCTCATTTAATACTTCATTAATCCTTTTGACCGATATCGTCGTTTTTCCAAGATCGGTTAACACGCGTCCAAGTTGTCGAACCGGCCAAATAATCATCGATTCATACGAGATAAAGGCTTGGAGTGTTCCGAGGGTAATGTCACCTTTAATGGTAATATACGCTCCGTAGATAATGACGACAGCAATTTGTAAGAAACTTAAAAAGTCTGAACTTGACCAAAAGAGTGCATTTAGTTTGGTCATGACGTAGCTTTTCTCTTTTAACTCTTGATTACGTTTTTCAAATTGTTCAATTTCATATTCTTGGTTGCAGTAAGCTCTGACCACTCGAACCCCCGTTAAGTTTTCTTGTAACGTCGTTGAAAGTCTCGCTTCCGATTCATCGGCTTCTTTAAATGATTGCTTTACTTTTTTAAAGAAGATAAAGCAAAATCCAAATAAAACTGGCGTTAAGCAGACACTGACTAACGCAAACTTGACATTTAAAGATAACATAAACGAGAAGATAATAATAAAAATTAAAACGGCATATCCCATCTCCACAAGTTGAGAGGATAAAAATAGGCGTATCGTGTCAATATCTGATGTACAACGTTGAATTAAGTCCCCTGTTTCAACGCGCTTATGATACATAAAAGATAATTGTTGGATATGATGATACATTTTATCTTTTAAATTTTTCGCTAAATTTTCTGAAGCTTCTGCTGACCATTTTGCCTTTAAAAAGTTAAATAAGGCATTAATCACTGTAAATATCATAATTAAAGCTCCACACATTAATAACTGTCCTTTAAAACTTGAGACAGATAAAACAATATCCGATATAAAGGTTGGATTCCCTTCAGTTGTTTGTTTAATAACCATGTCAATCGCTGTTTGGCTGACCAGTGGAATTAACGTTGAAAACACAATTCCAAATGCAGTTGCAATTAAAGCTCCGACTACTTTTAGTCGTTGCCCTTCCATCCATTTAAAAATACTTTTAAACTCTTGCATCTTCCTCACCTGACTTTCTTAAACTACTTATGCAAGACTCCCTCTAAACTTTTAATGTAAAACCACTTTAAAATCATTTAATTTATTCATTATGATCGCCCCTTAATTATTCAAAATAACCATCATTTACCCATTATACACACTTTACTAAAATATGGAAGATGTTAATTCAAACATTTTCATTATTTTTAAAATCACATAGATTAAACAAAAAAAAGAGGTCTCAGAAGACCTCTTTTAATCATCATTTCTATTTTATTGTTCTAACATAATATCTTGAGTTTCTACAACGACCTCTGCTGTTTCAACTTCGTCATTTTCTACTAATGGCGTGACTTCCTCAATCAATTGTGAAGACATTGGCACCGTATTAACAAAAGCGCACACTTTTTGAATTAGAAAACCAAGTCCCCCTAGACAACTTGCGTAAAAAGCATATGGTGTGACATTTGCCATATAATAATTCACAACATCTGATAAACTATCAGATATCACAAATCCCTGCTCCACAATTGAAGCCACATAAGCATAACAAGCATACACTTGATAAGCTCCAAATCCAAGCATAATAATCGCTAATAAATATAAGACAACTGACACCTTCGAAACTTTTTTAATATTTTTCATTGTATAAAACTCCTTCTTATATTTTTGCTACCCCTTAAGACTCTATTCTATATAAGTCCAGATAAGTTTTTCACACTTGTAAAAATTTTAACTGGACTATAGTGACGCCTAAGTGTCAAAAAGACTTCAGTACTAATACTGAGACTCATTTATAATAGTGAAATACATTTCTGTTTGTATATATATAACGAACTATTTTTTAGTATACGTGATAACCCTTAAATTTATCTTAAAGTTTAAATAATGAAAAAACTCATAAAATCAATTTGATTTCATGAGTTTTTTGAATTTATTTTTCGAATTTTAAAACAATTTCTCCATCTTGTACATCAACAACCACCGTTGTATCCATTTCAATCTGACCTGCGATTAAAGCACGTGCTAATTTTGTTTCAATCGTACGTTGAATGAATCGTTTTAATGGACGTGCTCCGTACACAGAGTCAAATCCAGCACTTGCAACATACTCATGAGCAGCATCCGTTAACACGACATGAATTCGTTGCTCTGTTAAACGGGCATTTAACTGTGCAATAAATTTATCCACGATTTGATAAATAATAGATGATGATAATGGATTAAATGTAATGATTTCATCAATTCGGTTTAATAATTCTGGTTTAAAGTATTCACGTAAAACGTCAAGCACTTGTTCTTGAGCCTGTTCAAAGTCAGGATTTTCAAGCAAGATATGTGATCCAATATTTGATGTCATAATAATGATTGTATTTTTAAAGTCAACTGTTCGTCCTTGTGAGTCTGTAATACGTCCATCGTCAAGGATTTGAAGAAGAATATTGAAGACATCTGGATGTGCTTTTTCAATTTCATCAAGTAAAACAATTGAATAAGGTTTACGACGAACTGCTTCTGTTAATTGTCCACCTTCTTCATAACCAACATAACCTGGAGGAGCTCCGACTAAACGAGAGACAGCATGTTTTTCCATGTATTCACTCATATCAATTCGCACAATATGCTCTTCACTATCAAATAAGAATTCAGCTAAAGCTTTTGCAATCTCAGTTTTACCAACCCCAGTAGGTCCAAGGAATAAGAATGAACCGATTGGACGATGTGGATCTTTGATTCCGGCACGCGCACGAATAATGGCATCTCCTACTAAATCAATCGCCGCATCTTGTCCCATAACACGACGTCTTAAATCCTCTTTTAAATTTAATAATTTTTCACGTTCTCCTTGCACAAGTTTCGCAACTGGAATACCTGTCCAACGAGAAATAATTTCACCAATCTCTTCTTCTGTGACATTTTCACGAAGTAATCGATTTTCTTTTCCAGCCTCATCTTGTTGCATGGCTTCTACTTCAGCAATTTGTTTTTCAAGTCCTGGAATTTTACCATATTGTAATTCCGCTGCTTTTTCATATTCACCACGAGCTTGAGCATCTTCTAATTGACGGCGAGCAAGTTCAAGTTCTTTTTTCAAATCGGCAACCCCATGAATCGCTTGTTTTTCTTTTTCCCATTGTAATTTTAAAACATTTAATTCATCTTTTAAGTCCGCTAATTCTTTTTGAAGGGTATGAAGACGTTGTTTACTGAATTCGTCTGTTTCTTTTTTTAACGCTGCTTCTTCAATTTCTAACTGCATGACACGACGGTTAATGCGATCAAGTTCTTCTGGTAATGAGTCAATCTCAGTACGAATTGTTGCACAAGCCTCATCAATTAAATCAATTGCTTTATCTGGTAAAAAGCGGTCAGTTATGTAACGATCTGATAGCGTAGCGGCTGCTACAATAGCACGGTCTGAAATACTCACACGATGATGTACTTCAAAACGATCTTTTAATCCACGTAAAATCGAAACAGTATCTTCAACCGTTGGTTCATTAACTTGAACTTTTTGGAATCGGCGTTCAAGTGCCGGATCTTTTTCGATGTATTCACGATATTCTTTTAATGTTGTCGCCCCAATGCAGTGTAATTCACCACGAGCAAGTAATGGTTTTAATAAATTTCCTGCATCCATTGCTCCATCTGTACGACCTGCACCGACAATGGTATGAATTTCATCAATAAATAAAATGATACGTCCATCGCTATTTTTCACTTCATTTAAGACAGCTTTTAAACGTTCCTCAAACTCACCACGGTACTTAGCTCCCGCTACTAAGGCAGCTAAATCAAGTTCAAAAATCACTTTATCTTTTAAACTTTCGGGAACATCTTGGCGAACAATACGTTGAGCAAGACCTTCGACAATTGCTGTTTTCCCAACCCCAGGTTCACCAATTAAAACTGGGTTATTTTTAGTTTTACGAGAAAGAATACGAATCGCACGACGAATTTCTTCATCACGTCCAATAACCGGATCAATTTTTCCTGATTTCACATCTTCAACTAAATCGCGTCCGTATTTTTCTAACACTTCATAAGTTGCTTCTGGATTTTGTGTCATCACTCGTGAATTCCCCCTTATCTGTGAAATAACTTCTTTTAATTGTTTTTCATTTAAATTATATTTTTTAATGAGCTGTTTCATCTCATAATCTTTCGATTCAAGCATTGCTAGTAACACATGTTCAACTGATAAATAATCATCTTTCCATGCACGAGCATAATCATCTGCTTTTAAAAGAGCGCGATTCAAATCAGCTGATACATACGGTTCGGCTGAACTCCCTGTTACACTTGGTTTTTTATTTAAAATCTGTTTTAAATCTTTTACAATCTCTTGAACGGGATACCCTAGCTTCACAAATACACGTGAGGCTAACCCTTCAGAATCTTGTAATAAAGAACTTAGTAAATGCGCTGTATCAATCTCTTGGTGGTTTAATGAAGTTGCAAGAGACTGAGCATTAACTAAACCCTGTTGTAACTTTTCAGTCATTTTATTAATATTCATAATTCTTCACTCCATTCTTCATAGTCATTATATGCTGACATCATTATCATATCACAACTTTAGCACTCGTTCAATAAGAGTGCTAATAATTTTATGCGTTATGTTTAGGAATTTATGTATACTAAAGGATAAAACTTCATAATTTAGGAAAAGTGGCTGATGATGAAACCTACTGTCGTTTTGAAATTCGATTAATCTATGCTATTATATTAACTAAGCCGGAGGTGTTAAAATGGAGAACAAAAAATTAATCGTAACAGATTTGGATGGGACTGCTTTACAAAGCTGGGAATCACTCGATCCTAAAACAAAAGAAGCTTTAATGAAAGCTAAAGAAGAAGGTCATATCGTTGTCATTGCAACAGGACGACCAGCTCGTGCTTCATTACATTTTTATAAAGAATTAGGTCTCGATACACCTATTATTAACTTTAATGGAGCATATATACATCATCCTGAAGATGATTCATTTGAAGATATCTTAGCTCAAATTCCAACAGAAGTTATTATTACATTATTCGATTCAGAATTACAAAATTACATCGTCAATGCATTTTGTGAATACAAAGATCACTTATATGTTTTACATCAAGGTGATACAATCCGTGATTGGTTCCATATTGACACCTGTACGTCAGTTAAATTTGGACCATTTAAAGAAACATTAGATGAGCATCCAAATGGCTTCTTACTTGAAACGAAAAAAGGAATGGCAGAAGAAGTCATGGCCTTTTTACGTGAACATTACTCTGATATCATTACATGCCGTAACTGGGACGGAGACAATGATAATATTATCGAAGTCTTTAAATCAGATACGAATAAAGCAACAGCAATTGAAAAACTAGCAAAATATTATAATATTGAGCCAAAAGATATCATCGCCTTTGGAGATGGAGATAACGATATTGAAATGTTAATGTATGCCGGAGTTGGGGTTGCCATGGACAATGCCATTGACAAATTAAAAGAAGCAGCCAATACCACAACCAAATCAAACAAAGAGAGTGGTGTTGCTCACTATTTAGAACAATACATCTTAACAAAATAACAAAAAAAGCATTCTCAATTTTGATGAGAATGCTTTTTTATTATAATATCTATCTAGTTTTAATATTTTATTCAAGCTGACATACTATGCGATAATCTATCATCATTTTTGGCAACTCAAACCCAATATAAAAAATCCCTCCAACGAAATAGTCTTCAGAGGGATTTTAAATTTCATTATTTTACAACAATATTGACTAATTTTCCTGGTACCGCGATTACTTTCACGATTTCTTTTCCAGAAATAAAGTTTTGAACATTTTCGTTTGCCATTGCTACTTCTTGCATTTCTTCTTTAGAAATCGTAGCCGGCACTTCGATACGTCCACGTAATTTACCGTTAACTTGCGCGATAATTGTAATCGTATCAGAAACTAATTTTGCTTCGTCATATGTTGGCCATGCTTCATATGTCATTGTCTCTTCATGTCCTAAAACTGACCAGATTTCTTCTGTCATATGCGGAGCGATTGGATTTAATAATTTGACGAATCCTTCTACATATTCACGAGGAATACTTGTTGCTTTATATGATTCGTTAATGAAGATCATCATTTGAGCGATAGCTGTATTGAAGCTTAATTTTTCATAATCTTCTGTGACTTTCTTAACTGTTTCATTGTAAACTTTATCTAATTTACCATCATTTTCAGCCACTACTTTTTCAGCTAATGTGTGCTCAGGAGTCACGAATAAACGCCAAACTCGATCTAAGAATCGACGGCTTCCATCTAACCCTTCTGTTGACCAGGCAATCGCAGCATCAAGTGGTCCCATGAACATTTCATATAAACGTAATGTATCTGCACCATGTGATTCTACGATATCATCTGGGTTTACAACGTTTCCTTTAGATTTAGACATTTTTTCATTATTTTCACCTAAAATCATTCCTTGGTTGAATAAACGTTGGAATGGTTCTTTCGTTTCAACAATTCCTAAATCGTATAATACTTTATGCCAGAAACGTGCGTATAATAAGTGTAAAACGGCATGCTCTGCTCCACCAATGTATAAATCAACTGGTAACCATTCTTTTAATAATTGTTTTGCTTCTTCTGTATTTAATCCCACATAGTCATTTTCTTGTTTTAAGATATATCCGATGTAGTACCAGCAGCTTCCTGCCCATTGTGGCATAGTATTTGTTTCACGACGACCTTTAACTCCGTCTTCACGTACAACTTCTAACCATCCTTTCGCATTTGCAAGTGGAGATTCTCCAGTTCCAGATGGTTTAATGTTATCCATAACCGGTAACTCGAGTGGTAATTGGTCTGCCTCTAAAACTGACATTGTTCCATCTTCCCACATAATAACTGGGAATGGTTCTCCCCAATAACGTTGACGAGAGAATAACCAGTCACGTAATTTATAGTTAACTTTACGAGATCCTTTTTGATTTTCTTCTAACCAATTAATGACAGCAGCTTTTGCATCTGTATTGTTCATTCCATTGATAAAGTCAGAATTAATGTGTGCAGCATCTCCTGTGAAGGCACCTTCTGTCATATCACCTTCTAAAACAGCTTTCATTGGTAAATCATATTTTTTAGCAAATTCAAAATCACGTTCATCATGTGCAGGGACCGCCATAACAGCTCCTGTACCGTAGCTTGCTAATACGTAATCTCCAATCCAGATTGGAACTAAATCTCCTGTGATTGGGTGAATCGCATAAGCACCTGTTGCAACACCTGATTTTTCTTTATTTAATTCTGTACGCTCTAAATCTGATTTTGCTTTAGATGCTTCTTGGTACGCTTCAACTGATGCACGGCACTCATCGCTTGTAATCACTGATACTAATGGATGTTCTGGTGCTAATACCACATAAGTCACACCAAATACTGTATCCGGGCGAGTTGTAAATACATCGAATGATTCTTCGTGACCCTCAATTTTAAAGTTAATTAAAGCCCCTTCACTTTTCCCGATCCAGTTGCGTTGCATATCTTTAATGCTTTCAGTCCAATCAAGACCATCTAAATCTTCAAGTAAACGCTCAGCGTAGTGTGTAATTTTAAGAACCCATTGTTTCATAGGCTTTTTGATGACTGGATGCTCTCCACGTTCAGACACCATTTTACCATCGACATTTAAAACTTCTTCATTTGCTAAAACAGTTCCTAACCCTTCACACCAGTTAACTTCGATATCTTTAATCTCAGCTAATCCCATATTATATAATTGAGTAAAAATCCATTGTGTCCATTTGTAGTATTTTGGATCTGTTGTATTTAACTCTTTATCCCAATCATATGAGAAGCCTAATGATTGAATTTGGTTACGGAATGTATTGATATTGATATCTGTAAATTCACGAGGATCATTTCCTGTGTTTAATGCATATTGCTCAGCAGGTAAACCGAATGCATCCCATCCCATTGGATGTAAAACGCGGTATCCTTGCATACGTTTCATACGAGATACGATATCAGTCGCTGTATATCCTTCAGGGTGACCAACATGTAACCCTGCTCCTGATGGATATGGGAACATATCTAATGCATAAAATTTAGGTTTTGACTTGTCTTCAGACGTTTTGAATGTCTTATTTTCAAGCCAATAGTTTTGCCACTTTTTCTCGATTTGTTTGTGTTCAAATGCCATGACGAATTCCTCCTGTGGGCTCATCCGTTGAAAAAAGATTCTCTTCTTTAAAGACTTTCTCCAGTTTTTGAGCAAATTTTTATTGTAGTCTAAATTTGACTTTTTAAAAGCAAATTCAGATGAACGATAACCTGTTCAATGCATAACTTATAATCCCAATTATTAGAAATAACTCCTAATAATTTGTGTCTATTACTTTTTTTTATACCTTAATAAAGGAAAGGTCTTCATTTTAAGGCATAAAAAAAAGTACCCTGAAAGTTCTAAGGACGTCATAAACGCGGTACCACCTTAGTTGTAAGACAAAAAACCAGTCTTACCTCTCCATTCTTTTAACGCAAGAAATACGGCAGCCATTACTAAAGTTTCACAACTGCAACTCCAAGGTGAGTTCACAAGTGTTCTGTGCGAATTTCCACCAACCATTCGCTCTCTAAAACAGACATCCTTACTACTAGTCCTCTTCATAGCTTTATAAGTTATTATAAGAAAGATTATATCAAAACTTTCATAAAATACAACATTTTTTAATAATTCTACGATAAAAACCGTGTTAAATTTCAAAGATTTTGTTCAGTATGATAAAATAATGAAAGAGAGATGACTAAATGCCTAATAAATCTGATCCTTCACTCTAGATTGACTTAGGCTAAGATTCATAAACATACGACGATATATTAGATTAGATAGGAGACGTTATCATGGATAATCCTTTTCAATATTCTTATTCAGACAAACGATATCACACGTTAAATTATCATTTACGTGAAAAATATAATCAAAAAATCTTTAAGGTTATGATCAATGCTGGATTTACATGTCCGAATATTGATGGTACTGTCAAGTACGGTGGATGTACGTTTTGTAGTACAAAAGGGAGTGGAGACTTCGCCGGAAAACCTGAAGATGATTTAAAAACACAATTTAATTCAGTGCGCGAAATGATGCATCAAAAATGGCCTGAAGCGGGATATATCGCCTACTTCCAAGCTTTTACCAATACTCATGCTCCCGTTGAGGTGTTAAAACGAAAATACGAAGCCGTTTTAGAATGTGATCCGAATATTGTCGGACTTTCAATCGGAACGCGTCCAGATTGTTTACCAGATGATGTGGTTGAGTATCTAGGTGAGTTAAATCAACGCGTGAATTTATGGGTTGAACTGGGGCTTCAAACGATGCACGATCAAACTGGAAAATTAATTAATCGCGGGCATGATTTTAAAACGCTTGTCGAGGGAGTTGAAAAACTTCGCAAACATAACATCGATGTGATTATCCATATTATTAATGGATTACCAGGAGAAACACGTGAAATGATGCTTGAAACAGCAAAAGCTGTTGCGAAACTTGACGTTCAAGGAATTAAGATTCACTTACTCCATGTCATCGATGGAACACCAATGCACAAAATGCTTGATAAAGGAATGCTTCAATTGATGGATAAAGATGAATACATCGATTTAGTCGTCGATCAATTAGAAATTCTACCACCTGAAATGGTCATTCATCGCTTAACGGGCGATGCCGTACGTGAAGAATTAATTGGTCCAATGTGGAGTTTAAAAAAATGGGAAGTCTTAAATGCGATTGATGCTCGTTTGAAAGAACGTCATACATACCAAGGACGTCTGTATAAGAAGGAGGAAGTGTAATGGCTCTAACACTTGAACGCGTCTTACCTTTCTCAAAGTCTCTATTGGAAAAAATTGTCTCTGCCGGAGAAACAGTAATCGACGCCACAGCTGGTAATGGATACGACACCTTATTTTTGGCAAAACTTGTTGGGGAGTCTGGTAAAGTATTTAGTTTTGATGTCCAACAAGAGGCCATCGATAGTACGAAGGCAAAACTTGAGGAAGCAAAACTTGAGAATGTTTCATTAATCCTTGATGGGCATCAACATGTTTTAAATTATGTCACGGAAGAAATCAGTGCAGCCATCTTCAACTTAGGGTATTTACCTGGTAGCGATCAATCGATTACAACGACTGGTGAAACAACGTGGAAAGCTGTGACTGATATGTTATCGCTACTTAAGAAAAATGGACTGATTATTTTAGTGATTTATCACGGACATGAAGAAGGAAAAGTTGAACGTCATTTTTTAGAAGACTGCTTAGCCACACTTGATTCAGGAACGACACAAGTTTTACAGTATCAGTTTGTCAATCGCCCTACTGCCCCATTTATTGTAGCCATTGAAAAAGTGCGATAAAGTCATTGCTTTATCGCACAAATTTAGATGCTTGATAATATAAAAACTTTCCTCTAAACCCAAGAGGCTTTAATAATTGTTTTTGAACCGACTGTAGTTTCGGTTCTTTTTTTATACCTTCTGCTAAGTATAAGGCGAAAAGACCATCGTTAATCGTCTGATGAAACTTAACCTCTGGTAAAGCTTTAACACTTCTTTGAGCACTCTGATACGTTTTTAAAAGGGTGTCTATTCCTTCTTCATATGTATCATAGTAGGAGAAGAAATTGAGTTCTCCGTCTCGGATATCTTCATTTAAATCGATCAAATAATCCATCATGATGTGTAATTGTTGAACGTATGGAAAACTACAATTGAAAATCACCTCAGGACGAACGTTGTATTTTGACTGATTCATTGCATAAGCAACCATCGTAAAAATCCCAAGTGTTGAGCCACAAGCCGCACTAAATTCATACCAAGTTAGATCCCCTCTTAATCTCTTTTGTGTCGCAACAAGTTGTTTAAGCTTGATTTCACGCTCATTGACATGTAGGTGTTTGTAAACTTGTAAATCAACATAAAGAGCAGCTAATTTAGTTAACCAAGCTGCATATAGGTCATAGTGAGGAATTTGATGCAAACATTTGCGACACATTCGAACGAGTCCAATAAGATATCCTCCATCGAGTTGTTGCGTTTGATATTGATAATAATTTAGTGTTGGGTCACTTATTTTAAACACATCTATCAAGGCTTGATGTAATCGTCTAAAGTTCGTTTCATTAATGAGTTTCGTTTGATCGACGAGGTTATCAAGATAATCACAGATTGTCTGATAGGCAGTCATAAATTTTAAATATTCAAATTGAGATTCAGTTGAAACTAAAGAGGCATAAAAAGAAGCCCCATAACAATGAAATGATTTACTCTCTAAACTAGCCAGTGCCTCTTTTTTTAAGGTTGGATCGGTAATCTGTTCCGCCTGTTTTTTATAAAATTCTAATAGTTGTTTCGTCTTGGGTTGATAGCTTTTAAAAAATCTTGAAATCAAGATTGGATAGATCATCTAACTCACCTCACCATCAAAAATGATTCTTTCTATATAAATAAACGTGATTTTTGTATTTTAAAATCAATTCCGTACTCTAGCTTTTGGATCCAAAGAGATTTCAGGTTCAAAAGCAAAAGTTTTCCAAGTTTGAAAAACTAATCTAGACTTATATAGTTTAGGACGATTGCTAACATTTCAAACAAGAAAATTAGACATTTTCTTAAAACCTTCATTATATTTTACATATTCTGATGTTTCCTTACAAAAGACTACAGTTTCAACTCTTCCAATTCAAACTCAATCGTTTCACTTCAAATGGGTAATCGGTTACAAGATTGTTTGAAATCGCTTATATTTATACTTTTTTTTACATGTAGATGCTATAATGAGACGTATAAATGGAGACAAGGAGGAATAGTAATGGCGCAACCAGCAAAAGAGGGAAGCAAATTAAAACAATTACTCGATATTCTAAAAAATCAAATAAACAATGTATCAGTTTATAATTATGTGGTTCCAGATTTATGGAATGCATGGAATTATGATGGGGACGAAGTGGTGCGCACAAGTTGGGGGGAAATTATGGTTAATCCATATAATTTCTATAGTCGCGTCATTGAATCATATATCTTACCAAAAGCTGAAGAAGGCGTTAATTATAATCAATCATTAAGCCAATTACATCATTCTTTCGTAGATAAACCAGGATATTTAGGTGGAGATTGGATTAAAAAAGCAACTGTTTATTCGATGATGGTTCGTACTTCAACATCATGGGATCATGATCGCAGTGGTGATTTAGAAAGTCAAAACATTTATGGATTAAAAGAGACAGGTACATTCGTTAAATCATTAGCCCTTTTACCACTACTTAAAAAAATGGGTGTTAATACAGTTTATATGTTACCTATTTCAAAATTCTCTTTAAAAGATAAAAAAGGTGAACTGGGTTCTCCTTATGGGGTATGTAACTTCTTTGAACTAGATCCTAGTTTAAAAGATCCAATGACAGGTTCAAATATGACAGTCGAAGAAGAATTCCAAGCTTTCGTTGAAGCTTGCCATATCTTAGATATGAAAGTCATGATTGATATTATTCCACGTACTAACTCGGTTGAAAGTGACTTAATTGTTGAACATCCAGATTGGTTCTATTGGGTATACACGGATACATTCCATGAGTATTATCCACCTTACGTACCAGGTCTTGGAGATACGTTAACACCAAAACCAGAATTTTTACCATATGTTTATCAATCAGAACAAGTATGGAATCATATTCGCAAATTCTCATACGCTCCAAATATAATCGATTCAGAGAAATGGGATCGTTTAGTTGAAGAATACAAACAAACAGAAGGTGCTTCTATTTTAGACCTAGTTAAACGTGACTTCGGATTAACAGTGGCTCCAGCCTTCTCAGATCATATCAATGACGTTCAACCACCATGGACTGATGTTACATTCTTCCGTATGTATATGGATCATCCAGTTGAAAGTCAAAAATATTTAGGTGGTGCAAATCCTGCTCCATACATTTTATTCGATACAATCAAATCAAACCTTTATAAAGGAAATGTGATTAATGAAGGCTTATGGGCAACATTATCAAACGTGATTCCATTCTATCAACAACAATACGGAATTGATGGAGCACGTATCGATATGGGACATGCTTTACCATCAGAACTTGTTGATCGTATTATTTCAAATGCTCGTGCAAATGATAAAGACTTCTGCTTCATTGCTGAAGAATTACAAGATGAAAATGCTTGGACATCTCGTAACATCGGTTATAACATGATCATCGGTTACGGATTCTACCAAGAACCACGTGTCAGAGAACACCGTACTCATAACTTTATGTATGAATCTCGTCACTTACCTTGCCCAGTATTCGCAGGTGGTGAAACACATGATACTCCACGTCTTGCAGCACGCGAAGGTGGACGTACATTATCTAAAATGTTAACGATTATGAATATGTTTATGCCGAATGGAGTTCCTTTTATCAACTCTGGTCAAGAGGTTTATGAAACACAACCTATGAACACTGGACTCGATTGTCGTGATAATGAGCAATACATGTTACCAGCAGGAGACCGTTACTTCGGTAAATTAGCCTTATTTGATAAATTTGCACTTCATTACTTAAATCATATGCGTTGGGATATTCCTGATACATTAGACGCTATCTCAAAAATCCGTAATGAGCATTTAGAAACCTTCACTAATGTTGAAAACTTCATTGGACTTGGATTTGATCGTCTGTCTGATCCTGCTATTGGATTCGGTTATATCGAAGACGGAAAACGTGGACACTTCAACAATAATCTTTTCATTATTGTCGCTAGTACAAACATGTACTCTCCAATCGATGTAACCGTTCATATTGAAGATTTACGTTATCAATCAGGTAACAACTGGTTAACAGGACGTTTACTGTATTCAACACATGAATGGGGACGCGAAGTTCATGAATTTGATTTAAATGGAAATTTAAGAGTTCATTTACAACCAGGTGAAGTTAAAATTATCAAACTATAAGAATCATGCTATAATTAAAGGTAACATCAACAGATGTTACCTTTTTTATATGGAGGAGTATGAAGTGAAAATCTTAAAAAATATTCTGGGCTATAGTGCTGGAATTTTGCTCTTAGGGGCTGCCATGGTTCTTCCGATTCTTGGACTGTTATGGTTTTCTGGTATCAAATATAATTCTATCTGGGCATTATTTTCTTATTTAGCTCTTATTATGTTATTAAGCTTTCCAATCGAAGCTCTCGAAAAATTTGTAACCCATGCACTCAGTACTGGACTGAATCTCTCAAAACAAAATATGATGCGTTTGGATCGTACACTTGATTTCTTGACATCACTTTGGATCATTCATTTTGTAGATGAATGGATGCCTCATGTGGTTATTTCAACAACTGGAGAAATTATTTTTGCGGTGTTATTGATTTTATTCACGATTTTTTTGGAGAAGAAAAACAAGGAATTAGACGAATCATTGAATGAATAATCCTCCTAATAAGGAATATACTAGTTATATACCATATATAGGTAAATAATGATAGCGTTTTACTTTATTTTGGTGTATAATAATAGTAGATTAGGAAGTTCCTATCGAAAGGAGGATACAGCATGTATCGTAATATCTTAGTGGCCGTTGATGATAGTGAAAAGTCAAAATTAGCCCTCAACTCTGCTATACATTCTGCTGTTGTATTTAATTCAAAATTGACGATTTGTCATATTAAAAAAAATACCATTATCTATACTCCAATTGATCCAACTGGAATGTTATCAACCACTCATATTTTCAAACAAGATTTCTCAAATTACATGGATGAAGAATTAGAGAAATACAAAGAAATGGCTTTGAATCAAGGCGTTAAAGAGGTTGAGATTGTCCAAACGTATAGTTCATCACCAGGGCTTGCAATTGCTGAAGTTATTGCTCCGGGATATGAGGTAGACTTAATTGTATGTGGAGCAAGTAATAAATCTGGATTTGACCGTTTCTTACTTGGAAGCGTCTCATTCGATATTGTAAAGCATGCAAAATGCGATGTTAACATCATTCGTAATCACGAAAAATAATAAATAAAAAGATGCCATTTCTAACTAGAGGCATCTTTTTTATTTTTCATCTCTTGTTTTCTTAAATTCCCATCGTCATTTTATCATCATTTATACCATCTATTCTGTTATAACAGGACGTATTAATGCCTATCAATCAACCGGTAACAACTATCTAAGCATAAGTTATGTTAATCCACTCTACTAGGCTACAATACTCATCCAAAAAAATATAATATCTTTGAAAACCTTAAATGATTGGCATTGAAGGTGTTTTTCTTCTCTTTTAAATACATAGCTCATTAAAGAAAAAGACGTTAGGCCTACCACCTAACGTCTTTTGTTTATCCTTGATAATTAACTAAAGCTAAGAATGATTGAGGATCAAGTGATGCTCCACCAACTAATGCTCCATCAATATGTTCTTGAGCCATTAACTCTTTAATATTTGATGGATTAACTGATCCACCATATTGAATGCGTACAGCTTCAGAAACTTCTGTTCCATATACTCGTTCAACAACTGAGCGAATATAACCAATGGTTTCATTTGCTTGTGCAGCTGTTGCAGTACGCCCCGTTCCAATAGCCCAAATTGGTTCATAAGCAATGATAACATTTTTTACTTGTTCTGGCGTTAATCCTTCTAAAGCTTTCACCGTTTGAGTATCGACAACTTCATTTGTTGTCCCACCTTCACGGTCCGCTAAAGATTCACCGACACACACAATCGGAATTAAATGATTCGCGAAAGCAGCATGAACTTTTTTATTAACTGTTTCATCTGTCTCATTAAACATTTCACGGCGCTCGCTGTGACCAAGCACAACATAAGAGACACCAATTCCTTTTAACATATCCGGAGCAACTTCACCTGTATAAGCACCATTTTCTTCAAAGTGCATATTTTGTGCTCCAATACGAAGTGCATTTCCTTGACGTTTCACTAAACAACGTAAATATGGAAATGGTGCACAAATAACTGATTCAACAGTTTCTGATGATACAACGTTATCTTTAACCGCATAAATAAACTGTAACGCCTCATCTCGTGTTTTATTCATTTTCCAGTTTCCAGCAATAATTGGTTTTCTCATTTTTCTCCACCTCTAAGTTATCATGATTTCTATTATTCAACAGAAGAGGTCGTTCCCTCAACTTTCTCCTCTGCCTTCTTCTTATTTTTTGATTTTGATCTAAATAACCCCGTTGTGTTAAAGACTAACTCAACAACAACAATCGCAATCACTAACATAACTAATCCATAGAATTTCGATGAAACAGTATATAAAATAGCTGTTAACGAGAATAATAAAGCAATTCCATATAACACTAAAACACTTTTAACATGCCCTAAATTACGATCTAGTAATTGATGATGAACATGTCCACGGTCTGGTGCAAACGGTGATTGACCATTTAATGTACGTCTAATAATGGCCCATAGCGTATCGAAAATTGGAATCGATAAAACGATAATTGGAACAATGAATGAGACGAATGCTGCATTTTTATATCCAAGTAAAGAAAAGACAGAAACTGAGAATCCTAAAAATAATGATCCTGTATCTCCCATAAACACTTTAGCTGGATGGAAATTATGCACTAAGAATCCAAGAGTTGATCCTAGTAATAAACAACACATCGTTGCAACAAAAAGTTCTCCTTGAAAAGCTGCTAAAAACGCCATGGTTCCAAATGAAATCGCAGAAATTCCAGAAGACAACCCATCTAATCCATCAATCAAGTTAATCGAGTTGGTCACCCCAACAATCCAAACAACTGTGACGATTCCGCCTAACCAGCCTAAATCAATAACAGGAATAAACGGCAAGTAGATTTTATCAATCATAAAATGACCGTATGAGACCATAATGAGTGCTGCAACTAGTTGAGCCAATGCTTTCGGTTTAGCTGGAAGTTCAAACATATCATCGAGCATTCCTGTGACGATAATGACAAATGAGGCAATAAAGTAGGCATCAATAAATGCAATCTCACTCGCATCCAGTGCCTTTCCCTTTACATTGAATACCATGTATCCAATTAAAAAGGCAATGTAAATAGCGAGTCCTCCCATTCGTGGCATCACTTTACTGTGAACTTTTCGTTGATTTGGTTGGTCAACTGCATTCGTAAAATGAGCCAATTTAATCACATACGGCGTAATTACTACCGCTAAAATAAAGCAAAAGCTTATGACTAATAGGTAAATCATAATGACACCTCAATATTTAATTTTTTCTGTTATTATACCACAAATTTCATCTGTTTAGAATAATAGCTCAAAAAAGAACTTCACAAACCCTTAAAATTTCAAATAAAATCCACATATTATCCATGTATAACCAAAAATAAAAGGTAGTATAAACTCTACCCTTTATCGTTTAATTTGGTCTTCAATACGCCCTAGTTCATCTGTTACTTCCATGAACTCTTCGAGGAAGATACTTAAAATATCTTCAAATCCCGCTTCAGCTTTTAAAGCAGATTCTAATTCACGACTATATTCGTATAACTCATCTGCTCCTAGTTGTGCGGATAACCCTTTAATCGTATGAACCGTTCGAATAGCATCTTCTAAGTTCGATTCAATCAACTGAGGTAGATGTTCTACAATCATATAGAAATGTTTTCTAAAATTATGAGCGATGCGTAAATATAACCTAACGTTTCCTGCAATGCGTTCTAAAGCATATGAAATATTTAAAGACATTGATAACTCAATTAACTGTTCTGCTTTAATTGGTTTAACATCGAATGGTTTAGGGTTGATAACACTATAAACACCACTTGATAACGTATAGTGGTCTACCGGTTTTGGAACATATGCATCTACTCCATGACGTAAAATGAAATCTAACTCAAAACGATCACTAACTCCCGTTAATAAAATAACTTTAGCATCCGGATTAATGAGCTTAATCGCTTTAAAAGCTTCCACGCCACTTAAACCAGGCATGATAACATCGAGCAAGATACAATCATATTGATTTGCTGCTTTAGCATAATGTTTAACGGCTTGTTTTGGATCTGAAAAAGCAACCACACTATATCCAAAACTCTCAAGTAACGCCTCCGTAATTTCAAGATTTGATAGTTCATCATCAATTAATAAAATCTTCCCCGCACCCCGTGGAATAGATTCTTCGTTAATGACTTCTTCAATTCCATGATTGATTGGAAGATACAGTGTAAATGTTGTTCCTTTCCCAACGACTGACTCTAATGTAAGTGCTCCATTATGTGAGCGAATCGCATCGACAACTCCTGCAAGTCCCATTCCGGTTCCTTTTCCTACTTCTTTTGTTGTAAAGAATGGTTTGAAGATTTTATGTTGTAAACGTTCTTCAATTCCACAACCGGTATCTGTGATTTTTAAAATAGCATAGTCATTAGGCGTAATATTTGTATTCAAAAGATTTCCAGGAATGCTCTCCATTTGAGCATGTGTTAAAACTAATTCAATTCTCCCCTGACCTTTAATAGCATCTCGAGCGTTAATACATAAATTTAAAATCGCATTATTAAGCTGCGAAGAATCCCCTAAAATAAAATATTCATCTGGTTCAATTTGTAAATCGATACAAATTCGACGATCAATCGTATGTTTTAACATATTAACTGTATCTTTTACGATGGGAACTAAATCGATATTCATTCGTTTACTTTCCGGTTTATGTGAAAAAGCTAATAGCTGACGCGTTAATTCAGTTGAATGACGAACTGATCGCTCAATCCCATCCATATAACGAAGCAATGTTTCATCTTCTGTCATCGTTTTCATGAGCGCTACATAACCTAAAATCCCATTTAACTGATTATTAAAGTCGTGACTAACCCCACTAGTTAATTGACCAAGTGCCTGTAATTTTTCTAACTGCCCATCGATGACATCATGGCGCTTTTTATTGGTGACATCAATAATCATCCCCTGAACAACTAACACTTTGTCATCATCAAACACTTTTGCACATTTTATCATTAACGTTTCCCATGGCTCATGTTTATGACGAAGTAATAAATCCTGAGTCAGAATAACCTCTGGACTCAATAAAAAACTTTCAATGATTTCATTGATTGATTCATTTTCAAATAAACTTTGAGATTTAGAATGACGATTTGAATGCCCCTCAACATCTAAAAGTTGTTTCACTTTTTCCGTTACGTACCAAGTATTTTCATTCACTTTATATTCAAAAAAACCGCAAGCCAACTCTAATAAATTAGTATACCACGAGGGACTCCCCACTGTATCAACTTCATCATAAATTTTAACTAACCTATCCATTTCAATAATTCTCATAAAATCACCTGTTAAGTTCTAACAGAAACCCCACTTTCTACTTAAAGATTTCGATACTAATAGGTATCCCCAATACCATTTAAGTATATACATTCTTTTTCAAATTATTTCCTTTTATATCACTCCTATTATAAAGGTTTTCATAAATAGATTCAATGAATTCGCTAATTTAAATGTAGAAATACTTGGAATGTCGTAAATATCATGTTAAAAACATATTTTTTTATTCAAGAAATTTAAACAATTAAAATCCCGTTTATCTGTTGAAGCAAGAGAAATCGAATCTTTCATTATTGTCACATGACACAAATTTAAAGAAAATTTTATGGTAATTCATATCTTCTATTGTCTTTTTTAGAATAGATTTCTAAATAATTCAAAAAATATATAGACAAAAAATGAAAATAGGTGACGATATGTTCAAATTTATCCGAAGTAAACTATCTTATTTGAAGAACCCCTCACTTTATCAATATAAACCCGCTCATTCAAGTACTAACGCTGAACTACTTTCAAAGAATTTAACTGAAACGCTCCAAAGATTAAAAGAAAAATATCATGATTCGGCTGATTTAGTTATAAAAGAGACGACGATTAAAGGACGAAAGATTGCATTTATTACAATAGAATCTATGGTCGATATGACTCAGCTATCTGAAATGGTTCTAGCCCCAATGATGAACTTAGAATTAAACGACATAAAAAAAACAAATCTAAGTTCATTTATTAAAGATCACCTCGCGATGGGAGTTGATATTAAGGAGATTTCAACTTATGAGGAAATCTTTCATATGATTATGTCCGGATCAGTCACCATTCTAATTGATGGATATCAAGAAGCCATTGCATTCTCTATGGTCGGCTATGCATTTAGATCCCCCGATGAACCGTCAGGTGAAACTAATATACGCGGTTCTAGGGAGGGATTTTGTGAAGTCATTCGAATTAACATGACAATGGTTAGACGACGATTAAAATCTAATCATTTAAAATTTGAATTACTACAAGTCGGAAAAAAGAGCAACACAGATGTTTGTCTGATGTATTTAACCGATAAAGCAGATCCTGAATTATTAGCTTATATTAAGGATAGGCTAAATAAAATCAATTTAGACGTTATTCTGGATACAGGTTACCTGATTCCCTTTTTAGAAGGTAAACCCTTTTCAATCTTTTCAGACATCGGTACAACCGAAAGACCAGATTTTGTTTGTTCTAAACTTTCAGAAGGAAGAATTGTGCTTCTAGTAGATGGGTCACCCTTCGCTATTTTCTTACCTTTCTTTTTTTCTGATCATTTTCAAAATCTTGACGATTATACGACTCAACCTGTTTACGTATCATTTCTACGTATCATTAAATATATTGCCTTTATCCTCACTACCTTACTACCTGGGCTCTATGTTGCACTTGGAAATCATCATCCCGAACTACTGCCTGAAATCTTACTCTACAGAATTGCTACTTCAGAGCAAACAACTGCTTTTCCTTTAATCTATCAAGCTTTAATCATTGCCTTAATCTACGAGATTATGCGTGAAGCTGGACTGCGTCTACCTCGGCCAGTTGGGACCGCAGTTAGTATTATTGGTGCTTTGGTAATAGGTGATGCTGCTGTTCAAGCTGGACTTGTCGGTACACCAATGGTCATGATTATTGCACTAACAGCCATTTCAGAATTTGTTATCCCTTCATTACATGTTCCATCCTCTTTTTTAAGAATGACTTTTATTTTATTAGGAGCTGCTCTTGGTTTATACGGGATTGCACTCGGTATATGCGGACTATTCATCAATTTATGCGCTCTCCATAATACAGGTTATTCTTATATGACTCCATTAAGTCCATTAAAATTTAAAGCCCTAAAAGATACAATATTGAGGTTTAGTCTTAAGCACACGAATTCTTCGATGGATAATGTTAACCATTCATCTAATGAAGACTAAAGATAAGGATGATATCCATGAAAAAACCATTGAGTACCGCCCAATTAGTCATATTATTATTCTTCTGTCGACACTACTCACTTTTAACCTATACCAATAGTGAACAAGCACTAGAAACCAGTTTATACGCCATTGTAATAGCTGATATAATCAACCTACTATTTTTAATTCCTGTATTTTTATTGTTAAAAAAAAATCATTCACGTAACCTTATGGCAATCGCTCAAGATATTTCTCCATTTTTAAATAAGCTGATTTATCTTGTACTTTTTGTCTTTTTTATTCTCACTACCTTTATTTCATTAACCGAGTTTGGAACCTTTATGACAACTACTATTTTTCCAACTACTAGTTCGGCAATTATTCTGTTTAGCATGTTAATTTTTTGCATGTATGCTGCCATAAATGGACTAGAAACAATCGCCAAAACAGCTTCACTCCTTTTACCCATGATTATTATAGGGATTCTTCTTATTACCTTCTTTTCCATGTCTAATATTGATTTTGATAATTTTAGACCCATTTTAGAAAATCCAATCTTAACCATCATAAAACGTGCATGGACCATCTCAATTAGAAATATCGAATTAGTTGCGCTTATTTATTTACTGCCGTTTTTTAATGGAAGTAATAAAAAAGTGGTTGGTGGATTCTTAGGATCTTACACCGTGTCACACGCACTCTTAATCTTCATGACAATTGCTGTTCTTGGCGAATACGCCTATGTCCAACAATATCCCTCCTACTCTATTGCAACTGTCGCTAAATTTTCAATTTTCCAAAGACTTGATTCCTTATATATGGGGATTTGGGTCTTTACCGGATTTATTAGAATCTCTTTAAATCTGTGGTTATCTATCCATCTCTTAAAATATTTAGTTCCTGCTAAATATCATAAATTTCTTCTTTTAATGACTTCAATCATTTTATTTATTGTCAGCCTATATCGTAATTATTTCTTTAATATTTCATTAGCAGAATCTATTTTTCTTATTCATACGGTCCTATTTATCACTTGTCTCATCTTTTTCCCTCTACTATTGCTTATCATCCAAAAAATTTTTAAAAAGGAATCTTACTCATGATAAAAAAACTAATCTTCTCTTCTTTTATCTTCTGTTTTTTAACAGCCTGCACCAATATAAAACCTCTGAGTGAGAGATTAATTGTAGAGGTTATAGGAATAGATTATGATGCCCAAAATGGTGAATACAATTTGTCTATTCAACTATTTACACCACAGGGAGGAAGTAGTCCCACTACCATTGATCCTACTCAATCCAATACCAAACTAGTAAATGCTACAGGGGAAAGTATGTATGAAGCCTTACAAAATGCAACATTATCGATTGGTAATAGTTTCTTTTATGGAGATACACGTATTATTATTTTAGGAGAATCTGCTTCAAAAAACTGTTTCCAAGAAATCATGGATTTTTTAAGTAACTTTAGCGAAACGAGTGCTAATCTAATGATTGTCACAACTAAAGGCCCCGCTTCCGAATTATTAAAGTTAAATATCACAGAAGGGATTACTCCTGCTGTCGGGATTACTAATTTATTAAAAAACTCTCGACTTACAGGGGAAGGGATAGAACTCTCTTACCTCGAAGCGATGCAAGGATATCTTAGCAAAACCCTTTCTCCTATTTTACCAGTTGTTTCTTTAACACAAGAGAAATCTAGTAGCGAGACTGCTGTCAATGGAAGTTCTAGTGAAAAAAATGATAGTCATTCATCTTCCGAAATTTCAAATACTGCTCCAATTAAACTTGATGGCACGGCATTATTTCTCAATAAAAAATTGATTGGCTATCTTAATCAAAATGAAACAAAGGGTCTGGCTATAATTAGAAATAAGCTTGATTCAACTCATTACACGGCAAAGATAGAAAAACTTAAATATGCTAATGTATCACTCTACAACTTAAAATCAACTATTAAAGTTGAACAAGAAGGAGATCAATTTAGTTTAAAAATAATCATTAAAACCCAAGGAGATATCAAAGCCTTTACGTTTGCCGATAACGTAAATAGCTTAAATGATGACGATATCCGGCAATTAGAAAAAGAAATTGAAAATCAAATTAAATTTGACTGTGAGCAAACCATCACCAAGTCAATGAAAGAATTTAATGTTGATTTATTTAGGATAGGTGATAAAGTTTGGAAAAAAGATGCTAAAGCATATCCAAAAATTAGAGATAACTATGCCGATTTTATAAAAAACTTAGATGTCACACTCGATATCCATGTGAATATTAATCGAATTGGATTAGAAAATATCTTAAAATAATGAAATTTAAATCGTTACTCAAACAAGATAAAAATCATTGATAGATAGGACAGCATTTCCTAATGATCTAGTCTTATTGCTATATCATATCTTCATTTTCTTTAGGACTAAAAAAGGCACTGATTAGTGCTTTTTTTAATCCGTTAAAATCACTTTTATAAAAACTTGGAAGACATGTTAAGACTATTAGGCATATGCTATAAGTGAATTAGTTTGAATTTTTATGAAAAGAGGGGATGAGCGTGAAAGAGAGTCAATTAAAACAATTTCGTTCAAAATTAAATAAGACCGTAGAAGAAATTCCTGAATCTACACCCGAAGAAGAAATGACCCATCAACTGATTGAAGCCTTATCAGATAAAATCGATGATATGAATTTATTTATTTCACAAACACAAGCACTGCTTTCCCAATCATCCCTTCAAAATAAATCTGATGTTCGCTCTTGTTCAACTGAATCCTCTACGTCTAACGGTAACTCTAACACCTCTACTTCATCTGATGCCTCTTCAAATCAGACTGCTTCATCTTGTGATTGTTCAACTAATACGACTTCGGCTAGTACTAATTCAGCTAATACGACTTCATCCAATGATACTGATGAGCGAATTGGAATTGTAGGCAGTGGCATTGGAGGAACAGCAGGTTCAAAAAAAATAAGCCCTGATACTTTTCTTTTAGGATCTAGTAATTATGAATACTACTCACCAGATAAAACAAACTATCTCTATGGATTTACCAACTCTGAATTTTTTGCTTTTATTGGGGCATTAGACCCTATTGAATATATTCTTGTCATTACTGTCATTTCTATTTTAATCGCAACTCAATTAAATACTAATGAGCAACAACTTGTGGGAGGTGCCTTAATCGACATTGGAGTCACCATTGGGAATATTGTCGAACAAACCCTATTCCAACAAGCGCGTCAAAATGAAATCAATACTAAAAAACGTCAAGCGGCCTTTCAAACCGATATCAGTAATATTTACAACAGCCTTGTCACCTTACAAGAAGAAATTAATGCCTTAAGAGATGAGCTTAATCTAGATTAATTGACCTGCAAAAGCACTCCGTCCTTTTGCTTTTTTAAAAAAGTCATTGACTCTCCACTTACTATACAGTTTACAATAAAACATGATAGAAAAGGAGAGTTGATAAAATGACTAAAAAGTTTTTAAGCTATGCCATTCCCTCAGCACTAGCCATGTTCGTAGCTTCCCTATACACCGTCATTGACGGAATCTTCATCGGAGCTGGAGTTGGAGACACAGCCCTGGCTGCCATTAATCTTGTCATTCCTCTAACCATCATGTTATTTGGAATGGCAACTATGTTTGCTGTTGGTGGTGGCGCTTTAATTTCCAAAAATCTCGGAAACAATGACCCCCAAAAAGCTAACCACCTGTTTAGGCAAGTCTTTAAATTTTTACTCATCATTAGCTTGGTGATTAGTTTTATTTGTGTTATCTTCACAGGTCCTATTGTCAAAGGACTTGGTGCAACCCCTGATTTAATGAGCGATGCTAAAACATACCTCAGATTCTATTCACTATTTTGCATTCCAAACATCATTGGAATTGCCTTAAATAGTTTTATCCGAAATGACAGTCGTCCAAAACTAGCGATGATAGCAACCATCCTTGGAGCCATCACTAACATCACCCTTGATTATCTCTTCATTTTCCCGCTTCAAATGGGATTACGTGGTGCTGCCATCGCAACAGGGCTTGGACAAATCGTAACCGTAGCAATTCTACTTCCACACTTCATCAAAAAACGTGGATCGCTAAGCTTTGGAAACGTCAAATTAGACTTTACCGTCATCAAAGAATTTTCAAGTATTGGATTCCCATCCTTCTTTGCTGAAGCCGCCTTTTCCATTATTATCTTTCTGACAAACATCGCCCTAATCCAAACCGTTGGTGAACAAGCCATCACCTCATACAGCATCACCAACTACCTGACCACTCCAATCTACATGCTATTACTTGGTTTAGCATTCGGAGCACAACCTCTTTTAAGCTACCATTTTGGAGCCAAAGAACCTCACACCATGTTAAAATACTATCGATTAACCATTATCACATCTTGTATCATTAATCTCATCTTTATTGGGCTCTGTTTCTTCTTAGGACGTCAAATGATCAGTATTTTCACCCAAGATGCACAAATTATTAATATGACCTATATCGGGCTTAATATCGTCAACCTTGCCTTCACCGTAATTGGCATCAATTTAGCGACTACCATCTATTATCAAGCGATTGAACAACCAAAATACTCAAACTGGATTTGTGCTTGTCGCTGTATCATCTTTTTACCCGTTGTCCTACTCATCCTGTCATTCCTTTTTGGCATTCATGGTATTTGGGCAAGTCTACTCGTCTCAGAACTTTTCACGATGCTGACCTTCTATTTCAGAACCAATATGACTCAACTAACAACTAACGCTATCGAAACTTATGCCTAAGGAGTTGAAGAGACATGTCTACCTATTTTACAATTGGTGAAATTGCGAACATGTACAACCTTTCCATCCAAACATTAAGACATTACGATAAAATTGGACTTCTAAGTCCTGCTTATACTAACCCTAAAACGGGATATCGCTACTACTCGATTCAGCAATTCGTTAAAATTGACTTCATCAAACATGGAAAAGCACTTGGCATGACACTAGATGAAATTAAAGTATTAATAAAAAAAGACCTCGACTTATTCGCTTTAACAGACGTTTTAAATAAGCAAAAACTTCAAATCAAACAAAAAATAATTGAACTTCAAGAAATTGAACAACACATCAACAATCTACAGGCAAGGTTATCTGAAGTTGAAACCTTTGGCCTAAATAAACCCTTTTTAAAAAGCGAAGACAGTCGTCACTTTATTCGCTACAACTACGTTTCAAAAAATGAAATTGAAGTTGAAATCAACATCCGAAATGTCGTACTTGATATGGAAACTAAATATGGTCGTCATAACTCTGAACTCGTACTGGAAGCCAACTATGAGATTTTAAAATCAGAAAATCGTGTTCAGTACGATCAAATGCTCATTAAACTATTAGATTCTACCTCTTCAAACACAACATTAGAAGCGGGAACCTATGCGACATTATTTTATGACGACCATTATGGAAACAATAAAATCTATTATAGTCAACTAGAAGAGTTTATCTCTAAGCAACGACTAACCCCACTTAGCGATGTTTATGAATTTGTGATTATGCCTCGTATTGATCAAAATGGGATTGAAAAATCCATCACCCAACTTCAAGTCCTAGTCAAAAAATCCTGAATGCACATGCACTCAGGATTTTTTTTATAAATCAGCCCCATCATTTAATAAAAATCCAACAACTTGACGAATATCTTCATTCACATAAACTTTAATGATGCGTTGATTTAAATCTTCAAATCGGTAAATGACGTCATTTCCATCTTTTGATGAATCGAGCAATGATACGGTATCGGCTAACTGATGCTCACTTAAAAAACTCACGGCTAATTGTTCTAAGCTTTGTTCGTGATACTCACTATCTTTTGTATTAATATCAAAACGAATTCCAATTAATTGCCCCTCAATATATTCACCGACAATGCGATTCACATCATTTTCTTTTGGCTCACGATCTAGCACTAATCCAACACGGTCACCCTTATAATTGACCTGTGTGTCTTCTTCAGCTAAATCAGTTGATTCATAAACACCTACAGAATAATCATTTAAATCAATGCTTTGATGAAAATATAATTGATAATCCTCTACTAATTGATTAACCAGCGTTTTAACTTCTTCTGAGGGGACTTCATTCGCACACCCTGATAATATCAAAACTCCTACCGATAGAAATAAAACTAGTCTCAACCACTTCATTGATGCACTTCCTCCTTAAAAAACAACCTAAAATGCAACTTTAATAGTTACAGTATGGCAATTTTTAGAGGAAATTATTTAAAAATTAATAAATTTCCTTGTGGAAAAATCAATTTAACAGTCGTTCCTTTGTTCACTTCCGAATCGAGATAAATTCCAATACTTAACTTATTACACAGTTTTTTACACAAATAAAGTCCCATTCCCGTCGACTTACCAAAAATGCGACCATTTTCACCTGTAAATCCTTTATCAAAAACACGTCCTAAATCTTTCTCACTAATGCCTACCCCATTATCCTCAATCCTTAAAATAATTTGCTGATTATGCACGTTTGATGAAATCTTAACCACAGCATTCTCAGGTTTTGAATACTTAATGGCATTCACCACTAATTGATTAATAATAAATTCAACCCACTTTAGATCACTCAATAAGCAACCCTCGATTTCACCTAAATCGACGGAAACTTTCTTTAAAATAAAGTCTCGTGAATTTTGACGAATCACCTTCATCACAACAGATTTCAACTCAAACTCTTTAATCACATAATCTTTACTGACATCATTGCTTCTCGCATAATAGAGTGCCTGTTCAATAAAAGCTTCCACCTTTTTCACTT
>NZ_CALIOS010000084.1:0-3949 GCF_938044715.1 uncultured Turicibacter sp. | reverse complement strand
ACGATGATCACTATGTGCCTTTAAACGGTTGATTTCAAAAATTTCTGGATTCATTAACACTGATTGAATTTCTTCTGTTGTTTTCATACCCGATTCCTCCCCTTCGGAAAATATTTTACTAAATTTTATTAATAATTATAGTAATATTTTATCATAGATTTTTATTAAGGTAAATCGTTTTCACGAAATTTATTAACCTTTATAGAAAAAAGGAGTTATCTGTAAAAAAGACAACTCCTTTTCATATTAATCCAAACTAATAATTGGCGTTGAGGCTCCCTGCACTTGCGGAACTTCTCCACTCCACTTTTGAATTTGTTCTAATTTTAATAACTCTTCAGTTAATGACTCTGAAATCATACGATTAGCTTCCGATTGAGCTTCTGCTTTAATCAATTCAGCATCTGCTTCAGCTTGAGCTTCAATTTTTTTCGCATCTGCTTCAGCCTGTGCTTCTACTAACTTTTGTTCAGCCTGTATTTCTGCTTTTTCTTTATCCAAACGAGCTGTTTCTAGCTCTTGTTGCTTATTAATTTTTAGTTGAATCGCCTCTTCTGTTTGAGCATCTAATCCAATACGGGAAACATTGACTGAGTCAATTACTATTCCATATTCATAAAATTTATCTTTTACATACTCTAAAACATTAGCATTTAATTCTGTACGTTTATCACCATAAATATCAATTACTGAAAACTTTGATGAAACTTCTCCAACCCACGTCTTTAATTTTCCGCGCATAAATGTTTCTTCAATTGCCTTTCCATCTTGACCTTTAAACTTGGTAAAAGTTTGTGGTAATAACTCACTGTCAAAATGATAAGAATACTCCAAATCAATGTTAACTGTTTTTCCATCAGAAGTAGGAATTAAGAAACTATCATCTCCACTTGCTCCTTCTTTCGAATCCGCAGATAAATATCCTTGTTCTGTTGCCACTGAATAGCTCGTCACTTTATAAAGTGGATTAACAACATGTAACCCCTGCGTTAATACTTGACCTTTAATTCCACCATTTAAACTATAAACAACACCTACATACCCTGGTTTAATCTTTGTTGTACACATACTCAACACAATCAGTGTTACAATAACCACTCCAATCCCCACAAAAACACTCTTATACTTTTTCATTTAGTTTTTCCCCCTCACGATGTTTCTACATCTTTCTACAAATTATAGCATGGCGCCTAGTATTTATCCATTAAATAAAAAAAAGAGGTAGAAACTTTAATTTTCTACCTCTTCTTTACGTTGATTTGATCATGATGCACCCCATCCATTAAGGTAAATAAAATTTTTTTACCGATAGCAATCACATGCAAGCCTTCTCCGTAACTTTCCTACTCATTTAAATACGATACCACCTAGTTAACTCAACAATCTTGATTATCCATTACCTTAATGATGTAAAAAAAGAGGACTTAACGTCCTCTTCAACTAATGAGTTAAAATCTCATTTCCATCTTCTGTGATTAAAATAGTATATTCCCACTGAGCACTCGGCATTCCATCCTCAGTGAAGATTGTCCATCCATCCTCTTCATCCTGGCAAACATCTGCCCTTCCCATGTTAATCATCGGTTCAATTGTAAACGTCATACCTGGCACAATTAATGGACCTGTTCCACGCTTTCCAACGTGTGGTACAAACGGCTCTTCATGGAACTCAACTCCCACTCCATGACCACCAATTTCAGCGACTACTGTATAACCGTGTTTTTTAGCATGTTCTTCAATGACAGCACCGATATCGCCAATATGATTCCCTGGTTTTGCCTCCGCTAATCCAAGCTCTAAACATTCTTTCGTCACACGGATTAAATCTTCATTTTCTTTTGAAACAGTTCCAACCGTGAACATACGCGAAGCATCTGCGTAGTAACCGTCAACGATTGTTGTGACATCAACATTAATGATATCTCCCTCTTCTAAAACTTCTTCCTCACACGGAATTCCATGACAAACAACATCATTAATTGACGTACATGTACTTTTAGGGAATCCCTGATAATTTAACGGTGCCGGTGTCCCACCTAATTCAATCGTATAGTTATGGACTAACGTATTGATTTCTTCCGTTGAAATTCCTGCTTTGATAAACTGTGCCACACGATCTAAAATTTTCGTATTCACAATACCTGCACGGCGAATTCCTTCAATTTGTTCAGGTGTTTTCACAATCCCTTTACGCTTGTATGTTTCAACTACTCGATCATAATCTAAATGACACTGCTTATATTTTTTCCCGCTACCACACCAACATGGCGCATTACGCTGAATTGACATATGGATTCACCTTCTATAACGAGACAGAATATTAACCATTTATTCTGAATCTTATTTTGATTTTTTTAGATACCTTTATTATGCACTTCTTTTCAAACTAAATCAACTAACGGATTTAGATTTAGTCCTCCTTTCTTCTCTTAAAATGAAAAATAAAAGAGTTGTTTCACCTTCTGTTGAAACAACTCATCATCTCTTATACTGCTTGATTTAGGACTTTATTTTCCAAAACAGCCGTAATTCCACTGTTCACCATTCCATCTAACTTCATTTGCCCAGCACTAATATCTGTTAAAACGACTTTATGTGCTGTTTCAATTCCACTCTTTAGTAAGTTAACAGAATCCCCCATACGTGTCAATCCATTGTCATAATACTCACGACTGATTCCTAATACTTCTGTTAAAATGCTTGCATCATACCAACCTTGATATTCTAAATTATGAATGTTTAACGTTGTTTTGACTTTCGAGAAATAAGGATGTTGATGATAATCAACATGTAACATTAACGGTAACATACTTGTATGCCATTCATTCACCTGAATTTCACCCACTTGCATTCCTAAAAGAGGTAACACATCTAAGATGGCACGATTAAAGAAAGCAAAACGTTCCACATCATCTGCGAATCCATAAATCTCATTACGGTGGAAGTAGTGATCATTTCCAACAAATAAATACGTCACATTTCCTTCTACTAATTTAAAAATTGAAGCACGAGCTTCATGTGTTCCGAATTTAACCGGTAAATCCATAAGCCAATCCATTTCATTTCCAAATGTTTCAGATATATTTAAATACTTTGGTAAAGCCACTATTACATCCCCCTCTTGAGCTTCAACAAATGCTTTCGAAACTTTTCCAAGCTCTCCAAGGTTTGTAAATGGTTCACATTCCGTTACCACATATAACATTGGCTTTTTAACTTTTTGACGTTTAATGACTGTAGGCTTCACGACCTCTTTTATCTCTTTTACCTCTGTGTCTTTTCCTTGACTTAAACGTCCATTCAGTACTTCAAGAGATTCATCATTTAATTTAGATTGAGCTTTGACCTCAATCCCTAGTTCTTGACATACCGTTACAACTTCTTTACTTGTCATATTATATTTTCGTGCAAATTCGTATACTCGCATCTATAATTCCCCCCAGTTAAACCTAAATAAACATATAACAACATTTTAGCATCCTTACCCATTTTTGAAAATCTATCATTTTACAAAACTATCCAACAAGATGAATAGTTAACCGTTTACAATGTCGATTTTCCGTTAATATGACAGGCTTCTTCTCCATTCTTTGATTGATTGTCGGAAAATGATTGCCTGAATTTTATTTAAAAAGACATATTTTTGACTGTATTAACACATCTGCTCGTATTCTTATTCATTTGATTAAATTATCTTCTTTTTTGTCATTTCATCATCGTTTTTACCTAAAAAGAAAGCCTCAGCTATCGCTGAGGCTCTTTATTATCCTTGAATCTTTGCAGGTTTTAAAGCTTGACGTGCTTCTAATTCCATGATGATTTCCTCATGGAAATCTCCATTTAACTTATAGAACTTTTTGTAAATGACGAAGCATAAGATGATAAACACAATCGGTCCGAAAATCATTAATCCACGCATTCCCATAATTGTTCCAGCAGATTGTAATTG
>NZ_CALIOS010000083.1:0-10759 GCF_938044715.1 uncultured Turicibacter sp. | reverse complement strand
GCAAGGCAACCGAACGCTCAATCTCTTTAGCTAAAAACTCAACCGCTAATTCAAATGTTTCAGGCTTTACAGTGTTCGCTAAGTTAATAATATAAGGCGCATGAACCACAATATCAGAAATCCCATGTTCATTCATATAGTTCCATCCCGCATCGATATTTAACTCTTCAATTGCTTTACGACGTGTATTTTGAGGAGCACCCGTATAAATCATAAACGTATTCGCTCCATATGAATGAGCTTCCTTAGCAGCTCCAAGTAACATCTCTTTTCCAGCCATCCCAACATGAGATCCGATTTTTAACATCTAGCTCACCTTACTTTCTTTTACGACGCTCTTGACGTTTTACTTTATCCATTTCAAACTTCATTTTCTTTTTATAACCTGGTGTTACTTTTTTCGGTTTACGAACTTTTGCCTTTGCAATTTTATCAATTTCATTTTCTTTCTTTTCACGCTTTTGGCGACTATTACGAGCATTAACCGTTACCAATTCACCGTTTTTTAATTCTTTATAGTTGAATTTAATTCCACGTTCTTCTAACTCTTGTAATAATTCTTCTTCGGCTGAATCATATAATGTAATAGCTACTCCATCATAATTTCCACGCGCTGTACGACCAACACGATGGATATAAAACTCTAAATCCTGAGGAAGTTCATAGTTAATAACATGGCTAACTCCTTCAATATCGATTCCACGTGCTGCAATATCCGTTGCCACGATGTATTGGAAATCTAAATTACGAATACGTTGCATCATTTGACGGCGTTGACGTGGTGTTAAATCCCCATGGATCTGCCCAACTTGTAGCCCTTGTGATGTTAAAGCATTCGAAACTTCTGTGGCATGTTGTTTGGTATTAACGAAGATAATCGCTAAGTATGGATTAATGGTTTTAAGTAAATTTGCCACAATATTAACACGGCTGCGGTGTTTCGTTGGATATAAAATATGATTGATTTTAACCGCTGTTTGTTGACGTGGTTGAATGTGAATATGAGTTGGAACTGTCATATATTTCTTTAAGAACGGCTTTAATGCTTGAGGAATTGTTGCTGAGAAGACCATCATTTGTAAGTCTTTTCCCATTGTACCTGCAATTTGATCGATATCTGTTAAGAATCCTGTTTCAAGTGTCATATCTGCTTCATCAACGACAAACATTTTAGCTGTATGAACTAATAACGCACGTTCATTGATGGCTAAGTCTTTAATACGTCCTGGTGTTCCGATCACGATTTGAGGTTGTACCCCTAATCTTTCAATCGTTTGCTTTTTATCCGTTCCCCCCACATAACGTCCAATTTTAATTGGTGTTTCGCTAAATGACGCTAAATGACTTGCTACAATATAAATTTGTTCAGCAAGTTCGCGTGTTGGGGTTGTAATCACCGCTTGCACTTGTTGCACGTCTTCTTTTAGTGACTCAAAGATTGGAATTAAAAACGCATGTGTTTTTCCACTCCCTGTTTGAGACTGACCAATAATATCTTTACCTTCTAATGCTAATGGGATAACTTGTTCTTGAATTTGAGTTAACTCCTCAAAGTGTAAATCTTCAATCGCTGCCTTTAAGTATGGCTTTATATTTAAATCTTGAAAACGTTCAGACATTAATACCACTCCTTCAATTGTTAGTATGACTAACTTTAATCATTCATAAACCATGATTTCTATCTAAGTTGTAATTCCTTTTTACGCACAAATTCTATCTTACCAAAGTTTGACCACCAAATTCAACCTATATTCTTTATTATTAGGAGATAAACACTAAAATATGATATAATAAGACAAATTATAAAAAGAGGTGACTATCCATGAACGTCATTAAAATTGCTCCACGTGGTTATTGCCAAGGTGTGATCAGTGCTTTAAATATAGTTCAAAGCGCGGCACATGATGAGACACTTCCACGCCCAATCTATGTTTTAGGAATGATTGTTCATAATGAACATATAACAGATGCTATCAATCAACTCGGGGTGATTACCATTGATGATAAGAAAAAAACACGTGCTGAGCTTCTTGATCAAATTGAATCAGGAACCGTTATTTTCACAGCACATGGTATCTCTCCCATCGTTAAACAAAAAGCAATTGACAAAGGACTTTATGTCATTGACGCTAGCTGTAAAGATGTGATTAAAACACATATGTTAATGAAAGAACACATTGACTTAGGGTATGATGTCATTTATATTGGAAAAAATGGTCATCCAGAAACAGAGGGCGCACTTGGTGTTGATGAACATCACATTCATTTAATTTCAAATGCCAACGAACTTGAAAACTTACAAATCTCCAATGATAAAATCATCATTACCAATCAAACGACGATGAGTTTATGGGATGTTTTTTCTCTTTCTGAAAAAATCAAAGAAAAATTCCCAAAAGCGATCTTCATTAAAGAAATTTGTAACGCAACTCAGGTTCGTCAAGAAGCGGTAGCAAATCAAGCAGGTGCAGCCGATTTAACAATTGTCGTAGGGGATCCACACAGTAATAATACGGCCCGTTTATCACAAATTTCAGTTGAACGTGCTAACACACCATCCTATCGAATCGCAGATTTAAGTGATTTAAATTTAGCGTGGTTAAAGGGCGTTGAAACAGTTGCGATTACGGCAGGAGCTTCAACTCCAACTCCAATCACCAAAGAAGTCATTGATTTCTTAGAAGTTTATGATGAATTAGATGCCTCAACGTGGGATACAACCTCACATATTACAAGTGATAAAGTGTTATTTAAACGCAAATAAAGCCAGGATTGTCCTGGCTTTATTTATTTTTCAAAATGTTGATAATCTTTAAGCGATGTCCAATCTCCCCCCCATGTCCAACCATATCGCTTAAAAATCTGATACACACAATCTCCCTGTTTAATCATTCCCTGAATGCATTGATTTCGGTCTACAAAGCTAACCCCATTGCTTGGCAATACAGTGCCTGATTTAATATACGGATTAATCCGTGGGTTTAAATCAATTGCAAGTCCAAGCGCATGCTTTGATAACTTCCCACCATCTGTTATTTCTCTAAAATTAAATCCACTGCTGTTGTTATCCATCATTGATAACTCATCTGAACCACCATAACAGCTTATCACTTTCATTTTTTCAATCGGATATCTCATCCCGTATAACTCTTTAAAAATAGATAGCACCTCATCCGCTACTTTTTGATTAACAATGATTTCACCTTCATAAATATATCCATCAAAACCAAAATGCAATACCGATAAATAACGTAAATCATCATAACCCAAAACACTTTCATCTAAATAAACCCATTGTTTTACTTCATCACCATATCGTTCTTGTAGTGTCATGATTTTAAATCCTTGCATCTCAATCTCCTCCACTATCTCTTGACCCATAGACGTCGACCAATTAACAACACTAAATAACATTTGATAAATCGCTATGAGCCACATGTTTAACCCCTTCTTTCCATCTTTATCATTTTAATCCGTTCAGCTAATAGATATGAATAGTTTTGACCAATCCCTCTTATTTGAAACAAAAAAGCTGAGAATTTCTTCTCAGCCTTTGACTATGCTTCAAATTGTTTAACTTCTGTTAGGAACTGTTCAGCTTTCATTGAATACATGCTTGCAATCGTCTTGAAATTTAAATGAAGGTCCTCACTTAATCCAATTAAGTCTTTATATAACGCAACATTATGCCATTGTAAGCATTGGAAAGCACGCCATAAATAAAGACGCTTTAACTCCTCGACTTTTGGCTCACGGCCTAAATAAATCGGCAAAAAGGCTAATGCTAACTCGAAATCCTTGTTTCCAACACAAGCCACATCATACATCGGATCATTATTTCCTGCAAACTCCCAATCTAATAAATACGTGTGATCTGCTTCAACCACCATGTTTGAAATTTGGCTATCATTGTGACAAATCACTAATGGAAATTGATCTAAGAAGGAACGATATCCTAAAAATTCTTCTTTTAATTCAAAATATTTCTCAGTATGATACTCACCCTTATCACTTACCAACTTTTCATAAGCATCTAATCGGTCATAAGGGCGATAATCATTCACCGCTTTTAATCCTGAATCATGAAGTTTATGCAAAACAACTGCCACTTCATCTAAGTAAGGTTGTGCATCTTCTGCTTCACTCAATGGAGTTCCCTCCACAAACTTAGCAATTTTATATCCTTTTTCAACATCGACATAAATCGTCTCATTATTGATTCCTAATGCATCAATAATCGCGATATTTTCTTTTTCTTCTTGGCGGTCAACAAACACTTCTGCATTTTTTCCAGGAATTCTAAACGTATATTTAGCTCCTTCTACTTCAACCACATAAGTGAAGTTTGACATCCCCCCCATTAAACGATGATCAATGATAACATTTGATTCATCTACTCCTAAAGCTTTTGCCGTTACAGATTTGATAATTGATTCCATAAGTGTCACTCCTTCTATCTAAAAAACACAATGTTTAATGATGATCGCGAGAAAACTCATACACTCTCGTAAATGGTTATGTCTTTTTCGTCCTAATTGTAACACAATTATAGATAAATTAGAGCTTTTTTATACGTACAATTTTAAACATGTAAACATTATCATATATCGTATCGATACAATTTAAACTCAAAATTTAGTTAATTAATAGCTAATAATCAAAATCAAATTGATCATCAAACACTTATAACCTCCCTTTTACTGATTAAAAGTTAAGGTGTCTCGCCGATCCCTTCTGGGACTACCTTAAACACCCTATTAATGATTGACCTATTGATCCTGATTCCCCGGAACATTCTCTATTCGAACATTAATCCCATTATTTTACCAAAATAAAAAAATTCTATTAAATAATTTATGCTTATCTAATAGAAAATTCTGTAGTTCCTCTTTTTTAATCCTCAACTCCACGCCACATAAAAAGAGGCAACCATTGGTCGCTCCTTTAAAATTAGACTATTTCTTATCAGATACGTTCAGCTCTCGGCTCACCTACTGATGAAGGATCACTCCACCATACCTGAAGTATCGTTATACTAAAGCGGTAATTTCAGTCACTTAATATCGACTTCTTCTTCTAATATGGTCTTTGCTCACACCTCGACTATCAACTATGAAATCGCCTCGCTTCACTCGGCATATAGTTGCACTAAAGTGGTAAGTTAAGTCACTTAACACCACAAGGAAAAGCCCCATCATTTGAGGTACCCTCTTCGAGGGATGGTCCCCCCCCTAAAATTTTCGAAGCACATAAAAAGAAGCAACCTTTCGATTGCTTCTTTAATCTAGATTATTTCTTATCGTATGGTCTTTGCTCTCGCCTCGACTACCATTTAAGGATAACTCCGCCGAGCACGGAGTATAGTTGCACTAAAGCGGTGAGTTAAGTCACTTAACACCATAAGGAAAAGCCCCATCATTTGAGGATACCCTCTTCGAGGGATGGGGCCCCCACAAACAAAAACCAGAGCATTTCTGCTCTGGCTCCAAACCTTTATTAATGGGCCCATTAACAAAGTATTATTCTTCAGTTTTTACTACTTCGCGTCCTTTGTAAGTTCCGCAAGTTCCACATACACGGTGAGATAATTTCATTTCTCCACATTGTGGGCAAGCTACCATACCTGGTACTTCTAATTTGAAGTGAGTACGACGTTTACGTTTTGCAGTTTTAGATGTTCTTCTTTGTGGTACAGCCATTTTGACACCTCCTAATTATCTTGAGTATCATTTAGCAATTTTGATAAAACTGCTAATCGAGGATCTATTTTTTGAACAGGTTCTGATTCGTGCAAATCTTCTTCTGATTCGAATTCGATCCCTTGTTTTTTCATTTCTTCGTAAGCACCTTCTTTTACGACACGTAAAGGTTTCTCTAACATGATATTTTGTAAGATAACCGGTGCTAATTCGACAGTTGTTCCAGTTACTAGGATTTCATCGTCACCTTCTTCATATAGAGCACTATCTAAAACGAAGATCTCAACTGTATCAACGCTAAATGGATATTCTACATCTTCAAGTGTTAATGCACACGGTAATGTCATGCTTCCTTCAATATGAAGGTTGAACACTACTTTTTTACCTTGTAATTGTCCAGTTCCTGTGACTTTAACTTTCGATAGTTTACGAATTTCATCATGATGCTTCACAACATCTGAAAAATCAACTAATTCGTCAATTTCAAAGATTTGTGAACCTTGTTTTATAAGCTGAGCGATAGCCCATTTCATTACAATCACCTCTAATTGCAACAGACTACATTATACATACTTTTTTCTTCATTGTCAACAACTCAAATCAAAAAAAGATGTCGTAGTCTTACTAATCTTAATTTTTTATGTCTAAGCCGACACTTAACCTGAATATAACCATCCATCATATTAATCTCAATGCATCTTTGATATAATAATGAATAGGAAGGTGATACCATGAAGGCCACTGGCTTAATTGTTGAATATAATCCGTTTCATAATGGACATCTGTATCATTTAAAACAGAGTTTAAAACAATCTCAAGGAGATGTATTAATTGTCGTAATGAGCGGGCATTTTACTCAACGTGGCGAACCAGCCGTCATTAACAAATGGGAACGTACAAAAATGGCTTTAGCAAATGGAGCTGATTTAGTGATCGAGCTTCCATATGTCTTTAGTTGCCAGCACGCAGACCTATTTGCTAAAGGGGCTGTTTCTATTTTAACACAAATACATGCGAATGACTTAATTTTTGGTAGCGAAAGCGGAAAAATTGACGATTTAAAAAGATTGGAGTCTATTTCTAAAAGTGAAAACTTTCAAAAAGAGCTTCAAAACTTCATTAAACTTGGGGACAGTGTCCCACTCGCTCATCAAAAAGCGTTAACCTCTTTAAACTTAGATACGACACTCGGAACACTGCCTAATAATACCCTTGGGGTTTACTATATTCGTGCCGTTAACGATTTAAAGAGTAATCTATCCGTCAAAACCATCAAGCGTCTTCATAGTGATTACCATGATGTGTTACCTACTCATCATGAACTCTCGAGTGCTACCTCAATTCGTCATTTAAGAGAAACAGGGCAACCTTATGAAAACTATGTTCCCAAAATAGTGCATCAACTTTTAGAACAAAATTATGAACTAACCAAGACCTATCACACGTGGGAATCTTATTTTCCATTCCTAAAACAGAAAATTTTAACCCTAACGCCTAGGTCTTTAAAAATGATTCATGACGTTGAAGAAGGAATTGAGCATCGTCTATACGCTGCCATGATGGATAGTACAGATTTTGAAGACTTTATGAAAAAAGTTAAAACAAAACGCTATACTAGAACAAGACTTCAACGAATTTGTGCTAACATTTTGACGCATACCACAAAAGAATTGGTACAGGAATTAGACAAAGGAGCGCCTTATATTCGAATTTTAGGCGCTTCATCTAAAGGAAGACAGTATTTAAAACTTCATAAGAAACAAATTAACGTGCCCATTTATAGCAAATTTGATTCAAAGGGACATCCGTTCTTACTTCACGAGCAGGCGGTAACAGCTGCTTATAGTTGTATTTTACCCGAACCTCACTGTACAACTCTCATTCAAGCGGAATTTAAGAATTTCCCGATTTTTTTAAAGAGTTAATCATTAACTTATTTTAGGATTTTGGTGTATAATGAGCACAGAACATTAACAAAGGAGACATCGGTCATGAGTTTAAAAGATCAAATTAAACAAGCATTAGAACAACTAGTTGATCCTAGTACAAATAAATCTCTTGGCGAAACACAAAGTATTCGTCATTTAGCAGTCAACGAAGAGGATTCAATCGTCACATTAATTGTGGCTATCGATACATTAGGCGGATCAGAAGAAAAAACACTAAGCCGTCAAATTGCAAAATTAGTTAAAATTGATTATAAATTCAAATGAATCAAGTTACAATTTGAGCAACTTCCAAAATCAGAGGAAGAAACACCATTAAATGAAAAGAAAACACAGTACATCGCCATTACATCAGGTAAAGGTGGCGTAGGAAAATCAACGGTTACGGCGAACTTAGCTGTTGCTCTCTCTCGTTTGGGTAAAAAAGTTGGAATTATCGATGCTGACATCTACGGTCCTAGTATTCCTCATATTTTTGAAATGGAGAAAACAGGATTTGAAGTGGATGCCAAAAATCGTATCTACCCACCAAAAGCTCAAAACATTCCACTCATCTCAACAGAGTTCTTCTTAGAAAATGATGAACCTTTAATGTGGCGTGGTCCAATGCTTAATCGTATGTTAAATCATTTCTTTAATGATGTCGTATGGGATAAAGATCTTGACTTTATGTTAATCGATTTACCTCCAGGAACAGGAGACGTCGCAATTGATATTCAAAAATTAATCCCAGAAGCTCACGTAATTGTAGTTTCAACTCCTCACCCAACGGCTTCTCATATCGCTGTTAAATCTGGTTATATGGCGAAATCATTGAAACATAACATCTTAGGGGTTGTTGAAAACATGTCATACTATCCAAATCCAGTTAGCAACACGTTTGATGCCATCTTCGGTTCTGGTGGTGGAGAAAAAGTGGCCACAAAATTAGGGGTTGAATTATTAGCACAACTACCAATTGGTCAACCACAAAACGGACAATCTCAATCTATTTTTGGAATGGATGAAGAAATCGGTCTAGCTTACTTAGGGCTTGCTAATAAAGTAATTAAATCTTTTAAATAATTTCAAAAGAGGGATGATGGTACATCATCCCTCTTTTTTCATCAATTTTATCCATGTTCATAGCAAATTTATCTATACCATAATTCGATAAAGCGCTTTAAAATTAAAACTATCTTGAATATCCAAGGAGAACGCTATGAATTATTATAAAAATGCCTTACAAGTACTTGAAATGAAAATTAATTCCCCAAAACCAATTTCTCATGTTGGGTTAACCCTTCGAGAATCTCGAATCAGGCAACATCAAACGCTCGAATTTGTTTCAGATAAAATTTGTACTCCTGCAACCTTATCCAAAATTGAGTTAGGAATGATTCACCCTTCTCCTAAAATCCTTCAAAATTTACTCAAGCGCCTAACTCTGGATTCAATCCCTGACATAAAAAAAAGTCCCCATCATGACTGGTTGAGTTCATTTCGATTAGTCCTTGATCAAGGTAACCTCCATTATTTAGAATCTATCTATCAAATATCGTCCGAACCGTACCCTTATCAGACGGTATTAAAACAATTCGTGATTAATCTGACTTTATCTCATTTGAATCAGATTCATCTGACCTACGAATACTTATTAAATTTTCAACCTTATATGTCCCTCGAAGAATGTCTCCTCTTCTATCACTTTGTTGGAGTCTACCATTTAAAACTTAAAAACCCAATATTAACCATTAAATATTATCGATTAGCCTTTAAACTTAGTCAGCACTTAAAACTTGAAAATTCACTTCTCTCTTTACACTTAGCCCAATATTATTTCAATTTCAATCATTCCATTCAAGCTATTCATCATCTAAACGATGCTCTCCAAGGCTTTTCAAGTCGATATTTAATGAAATATACCCTTGAATGCGAGTTGCTCTTATGCGAGGATTACATCAAAAATCACGTCTATACGAAGGTTCCTCCCCTCATGTTTAAGCTTTATCATCAACTAAAACTTGATGATCCTTTCCATTACCTTAATCGATTACTAAATTTGATGGGCGACTATTATTTCAAGATAAAAGAATACAATCAAGCCGAAAGATATTATAAAAAAGCGCTATTTTCAGAATCAACTGCACCCTCCTCATTAATGAAATTACTCCATTTATACTATCAGTCAGCTCAATCAACAAAGCAAGTATCTCTGATACAAAAAGTTAAACTAAATAAAGATTTACCTCAAGAAATCATTTATTTGATTAAATACTATGAATTCTTAACTCATGATCCTTATGGTGACTTATTTCGAATTTTTCTACTTAAAGAGGCAATCCCTGTCGCCATCCAATCAGCAGATTTCCATCAATATGAACGTTATGCCACTGCTTTGATTAATCTCTACTTAGAAAAAGGAAAATATAAGATGGCCTTTCAAACACAAGACAAATTATCCAAATACCATGAGTCACTTCTCCTATCCTAATTTTTAATTTTATCTCTCGTGCCAATTACGACAAAAATTACTTTTTCATCATTATATAATTTAACTACATTAATCCCCACCATATAAAACAGTACTATCTTGATGTTTTTCAAATCGGTCTCAATGATTAGATTCCTTTAGTACTAAGATATTCTATCATCGAGGATTTTCCCCATTAGAAGGAAAAAACTAAAGACCTTGTGGCTACTTAACCTAGGCACTCATCTAATAAAATGTGGAATCAAATCGTGTGGGGAGCTTCTTGCCCTCAAAGAGGTATCCTCTACTGGTAGGGAATTCAAAAGTTTTTCAATCATAAAAAATACATCTGGATTCATCTTGAGATAGGAGTGTTTGATACGATGAAAGAGTTATTCATACAATACTGTTATTCACAAGAACAATGGGGATTATTCGATCCTGACGTTGATGACTTTATCTTTTATGCTAATTCAATTACAGGCGTTACCACGTATGCCTATGAACTAGCTCCATTAATTAAACCATGTCAAATAAAATTTATCCCACAGTATCTACTCACTAGTTTCACTATTTTTGCAACTTATTAGAACCAAAATAAAAAGGTAGCTTTCGCTACCTTTTTATTTTGGTTCTATAATATTTGGTGTTGCTAACTAAGC
>NZ_CALIOS010000082.1:0-12178 GCF_938044715.1 uncultured Turicibacter sp. | reverse complement strand
TTCTTAAGTGCTGGAAGCTTCAAACTTAAAAACTTTATTCAAAATTAAATAAGTATCCTAACTAACCATCACGAATCATTTTTTTCATTTAATACTTCTACCAGAAACTTAACGTACTAAATACACTTGACCTATCACTACTAAAAACACAAAGGATATTCTCCTGTGATACTTACACGATACTTCATTTTACCCCATCAAAAAAAGCTAATTCATCTCACTTGAATTAGCTTTTTTTAATTTAAATAATGATTCCATTACAATGATCAATTTCATGTTGAATGATTTGTGCAACGAATCCGGTAAACGTTCCTTTTTGTTTATTAAATTGCTTATCTAAATATTCTACCTCAATGGTTTCATATCGTGTTGTTTCTCTAAATCCAACAAGTGATAAACAGCTTTCTTCTGTCACATAACTTTTTTCTTTTTTTACGATAACGGGATTAATCATTGGAACAATGATCTCCCCAATCGCAAAGACGATGATGCGTTTTTTAATCCCAATCATATTGGCGGCCATGCCCACACATCGCTCTAAATTAGCTCGTAACGTATCGATTAAATCTTCAACAACCGCTAAATCTGCTTTTGTTGCAGGAACTGATTTTTGTGCTAAAAATTTTTCATCTTTCATAATCGGTCTAATCATTGTCTACCTCCTAATATCTCTTCGCGTAACCACATCTCTTACAGAGTTCTTCGACTGCTACACGATTTGAAAAGCCATCATACATCGCCTTGGCACGCTCACTTTCTAAAATATCATGCAGCGGTGTTTCAAATACATTTCCTAAAGGAATTTTCCCTTCACTATCTAAACAGCAAGGCACCACTGTTCCATCCGCCTGAATTCCAATATGATCGCGAAGACCGTAACAGAACATTTTCTCACTAATCACCTCGCGCTCTAAACTTGGCCATTCAAATTTATCCGCCATATTAATAAACACGCGATCACGAATTTTAACATTGTTCGTTTCCATGAGTTTTTCGTTTAGGCGATACGGAAGATGAAAGGCTTCTTCAATCAAGTCTAAAATCTGTTGGTTAAGTGTATTTTTCGCCTGTAATGCTTCGCCATCCATGTTCCAAAGTCGTAGATTGCAGTAGACAGGACGCACTGCTTGTATTTCATCAATAAAAGAAGCAATTTGCATCAGATAGTCTTTTAACGTTTGCGTTGATTCATTGGCTTCGAAAGAATGAACCGAGAAGTTAATTTGACGAAGTGCCGGTGATTGAATTAACGTTTCTTTTACTTTTCCAATCAAAACACCATTTGTCGTTAAATTAACCTGAATTCCCGCTTCATGACTCATTTCTAAAAAACGCCCAATTCGAGGATTTAAGAAAGGTTCTCCGAGTAAATGAAAATATAAATAATTCGTATAAGGTTTAACTTCTTTTAAAATATGTTTAAAATCGTCTTCATTCATGACTTTTCCATTTCGCCCGAGTGTAGCACTTGGACAAAAATCACACTTTAAATTACAACGATTCGTTATTTCGACATATATCTTTTTAAATCGGGGCATAGGACCTCTCCTTTAAATAATCTACACTTATTTTAGCACAGCTATCTCACATTTCAAACTCAATCCCACCACTGTCCATAGACAATCATTTCCAAATTAGTTAGAATAAAAGACACAATCAATTAAAAAGGATGATGATGAATGAAAGTAGGTTTAGTACTTGAAGGTGGCGGGATGCGCGGCTTTTATACAATGGGTGCACTAGATTATCTGATGGAACAAGGGATACTTTTTGATTATGTCATTGGCGTCTCAGCTGGGGCTTGTCACGGTGTTTCTTACGTTTCAAATCAAGCTAAACGAAGTTATCGTGTTAATACAAATTACTTAGGTGATAAACGTTACATTAGCTTTTCTAACTTTATTAAAACCAGATCTATTTTTGGGATGGATTTTATTTTTGATGAAGTTCCTCATAAACTAGACTTATTCGATTATGACACTTTCTTTAAATCCCCCTGTGAATTTAAACTGGGTGTAACCGATGTTGAAACTGGAAAACCGGTTTATTTTGATAAAACGGCACTTGATCATGATTGTACTGTTTTAAAAGCTTCCTCTTCTATTCCAGTATTTTCTCCTATTGTTGAGTATAAAGGGAAAAAATATTTAGACGGAGGAACATCTGATGCCATTCCTGTTAAAAAAGCATTAGAAGATGGCTGTGATAAAGTCGTGGTGATTTTAACACGTGATCGACATTATCAAAAGTCACCAGAACAATTTAGATTTGTTTATAAACGCGTGTTTAAAAAGTATCCCAAAATGATTGAATTACTAGACAATAGGCATAAAAATTATAATGAAACACTTGCTTATTTAAGAGAACTTGAAAGCGAAGGGAAAGCCTTGGTCATCGCACCAAGTCATCCCATTACGATTAGTCGTTTTGAAAAACATAAAGAGAATTTAGAACCGATTTATGCGATGGGGCGTAAGGATTTATCGAAGGAAATTTTAAAAATCAAAGAACTTTTAAAAAAGGCGTAGCGATGTCGCTACGCTTTTTTGATGACGAATTCTTTTCTAATACCGCGACTTAGTGCATATTGATAGGCAGCGGTTTTACTATTAAATGATTGTATTTTCAAAACGTTTAAAGGATAATAAATATCTTGATATTCACGATCTAAAACATCTAGGGTTTCTAAGACGATAAAAGGTGCGCCCAGTGCCGCCTCTAAGGTTTCATATTCGATCGCATCAAAGTCAATGACCCCCATTAACTCTTCCATGAGTTGGGCCATCAGTAGATCAAACTTTTGAACATCTAGTCTAAAATTAATTTTTTCCATAATATCAAGTAATTGATCGATGCTATTTCGAACTTCTTTAAGAGCTGCGGCGACTGACATGGCTTGTAAAATAGAACTCAATTCTGTGATTTGCACCGATAAACTTTCTAATATACCAAAATTATTTTCGAATCGTTGATACTCATTCAACAATTCATAATATTCTTCCTTGCTTAACACACAGTTTGCTATTTTAATAGATTGATGGACTCGGTCTTCACAAGAATCACATTGTTTTAACGTTTCATCCAACGCTATTCTTAATGATTTTATCACTTCTTTTTTTTCTAATTCATCCTCAACTTTCATCATTTCTTCTCACCCACTTTATTTAAGGTCAATCATTTCTCTACACCTTACATTTTATGAAAAAACGTCATTTATCATGACGAATTACATCAAAAAAAAGCAGGTGATTCAATCCTCACCTGCTTTTTAACGATTTAATTTCTATATTGAAACAAAACATGTATTTCACTATTATCAAATAGTCTCATTACCTAAGTCTTTTTAATACAAAGACATAACCATAGTCTAGGGGTCCCCTTCCCCACTAGCAGGATAAAAGTTTTTCAAGTGTGAAACACTTATCTGAGCTTATAAATCTCTAATTTCAATTTCTGTTCCTTCGGGTGCTTTAATTTTAAAGAGATATCCATCTTCAACTTTATAAACGATCTCACCATTTTTGATTTTGAAATGTTCATATCCTAATTGTTGAATTCGCTCAATTTCTTCAAAAACATTATCAACTAAAAAACACAGATGAACGATTCCTTCATTTAATGAACTCCAAGGATTTAGCGTCTCGCCTTGTTTAGCTGTTTGAAGTTCAATCATAAAGTTTCCAAGTTTTAACCAGGTATTAAACGCTCGGTTATGGAAGTTTGGTGTTTCTTGTACGATTTCAAATCCTAAAATTCTCATATAAAACTCAAGAGATTCTTCATACTTTTCTGTTTGAATACAAACGTGATGCATCATTTTAATACTCATATTAAACTCTCCTATTCCCTTTACTCGTTGAAACTTAAAATCGCGTAGGGATGTCCTTCTTCATCATTTAATGATACATAGTATATCCCATCTAAAGAGACTGATGCTGGAATCATGATATCACCACATTTAGCTGCTTTTTTGTATTCAACACGGACACGTTTAATCTCTAACTCCTGCGGAAGGCATTCAAGTGCTAATGCTACATAGTGACTATTATTAACATGGCCGTTTGTATCAATTTGACACGGGCGAATGGTAACCTTCGGGAATGTATCCGTTGCCTTTGGTGCTTTAATCTTACGAGGCAAGTACTCCATTTCAAACTTTTCTTCAATCGGATATTTAGCAATTTCTTCCGTTGATAATTTAGCAAAACTTTCCGAAATCGTGTCCATAAATACGCCTCCAAGGTTGGCATAAGCTAGGACGTTATCCGCCTCATCATATAACACATAATTACGGTAACCAAAGCAACCTTTACACTCGTAAATTTGTGTTCCGACTTTAATCTTTTCACTTTCCTTTGGTAGACGATTAATTTCAATCTGCCACGACAAAATAAAGAAAGCTAAGTTTTGAGACTGAAAATAATCCAACCCAAGGCCAATATCTTCTAAATGAAATGTACTGCAATCTTGGAAATAATTAATTAAATGATGCAGCGTCAAGCCCCCATCTAATCCGACTTCACTATATCTTACACGACCTGCCATTAGATACATCGAAAATGACCCCTTCTTCTATTAAAAATATAATTTATTATATCAAAAAAAGCATTAAAGTCATTGTAGACTTCAATGCTTTTTTTCGATTTCATACAAATTCTACACTTTAAATCATTCTAATTCCTTGTTCTTTTAATTTTTGTAAAATATCATTCGCTTCTTGAATATAGTGGCAATTTACTTTTTTCAATTCATGATTTTTAAATTCTAATACAACCGTCTTCAATTGATTTAACCGCGCTCTCTGTCCCTCTTTTAATCCACGAGTATCAAGACTCGCTGCCCTTAATAAGGATTTGGGCTTAATACAAGGTTCCCCCTCTAATATAATAATGTGTTTTTCAGTTAACACTAACTGACGATTTTCATAAATGATGGTTTCCTCTGATAAATAATCAAGCGCAATCCCAATTGACATCGGTTCTTCATGTGAAATCAACACTACTTCATCTGATTTCATAAAAGCTACAAATTGTTTAAATAATTTAATCCCGTGATAAAGTAATGAAAAAGTTACTAATACTAAAATGCCAACCATCACAAGCAATAAATAGCCAACAATCTGGGAGAAACCTTGAACCGGATTTAAACTATTTTTTTGATGAATGATATAAGTTCCATATCCTAAACCTGCCGTTATCACGCCTAAAATAATCCCATATCCGAAATAACTAACCCCTGATCGTACAAACCCATTCGTAATATACTGCTTCAAATCAATTTTGACTGCTCCCATCTCCGCTCCCCCATTAACTAATAAATTAAACTCCATCTAAAATGCTCTTTTTCCGCTTGTGGACTTTCTAGTGTTTGCTTTTCACTTTCTTCGTTTTTGGGTTCTACATTTTGGCATCCTCCTAGTATTAAAATCAGTCCCATTACAAGCATGATTTTTTTCATGTCGCTTCACTTCCTTATTAAATTTGAACATCTTTTCTAACTTACCCAAATCATAGGAAATAAAACCTTAATTTTTTCCTAATCTTGATGAGGTATCCAATCTTATTATTAAGCTCATCTTAGCACACAGCGCTTACAAAAAATATCGAAATCATTTCTTTTTATATGGATTTTTTTGATTTTTAATCACAAAAAAAGACTGTCCTTAGATAGCCTCTTAATCTTCTAAACCTTTTCTTTTTATAAAAACCCTCAAAATCTAATCAGACTTTGAGGGTTAAATGTGATTATTTTTGATTTTTTGCTTTATTATTTTCTAATGCCATGATTCCTAAAATGTATCCAAACTCACCAAATCCGCATATTTGTCCAATACAAGCCGGCGCTGTAACTGATTGATGACGAAACGCTTCACGAGCATGGACATTTGAAAGATGAACTTCAACCGTTGGCACATCTGCGATTGCTTTAATAGCATCATGAAGAGCATAGCTATAATGAGTAAAGGCACCTGGATTGATGATCACGCCATCATAGTGTTCAAAGTATGCCTTTTGTAACCATTCAATGATCTGTCCTTCATAATTACTTTGAAGAACTTCAATTTCATGACCACGCTTTGTTCCTTCTTCTTTAAGATAGCCAACGATATCAGCATAGCTACGGCTTCCATAAATTCCTTTTTCACGAATCCCAATCATATTTAAGTTTGGTCCATTTAACACTAAAATTTTCATTATGATATCTCCTCTAAGTCTAGCACTTTAACTTTTATTGAATACTAAAACATCCCTAGAGTCAACCATTCCTAGCTACTTTAGTAATTTAGCTAAGTATTTTGATTTCATTTGTTCACTTGCCATCGCTTGTTTAAGTGGCGGTAAGTTTAAAATAGCCTGTAAGATGGCCGCCATTGCACGATGTGAACCAAACGCTTGATTATCGAAAATTAAATCTTGTAACTGCCCTTTTTCAATCGCTTGTAAGACAACACGATGGACAGAATTAACAGGTGTGATCACACGTTTTCCACGGTTTTTAAGCATGATACTTTTATTAAAACAAGCTCTTACACAAACACCACATCCTAGACAAACTTCTTCATTCACCTGATATTCAAAGCGCTCTGTTGACTTTCCTTCATCGACTTTTACTTTCGAAATTGCATCAATTGGACAATCACGCAAACATCGTCCACATTTCACACACGTTTCATGATTAATTGATGGAATAAAATTTGTTGTTTCAACCGGATGAAGATTTCCAAACTTTTTCGCTGCTAATAAAGCCTCACAACAGCAACCACAGCAGTTGCAAATAAAGGTTGGATTATTTTGAACATTCTCACCGCATTGAACTAGTTTATATTCATAGGAACGCTCTAAAACGTCTAGACATTCAGAAGCATCAATTTCCCTTGCATAACCATACTTAATTAATGATTGGGCCGCACCACCAAACGTTAAACAGACATCAAGTGGAGCATTACAGGCTTGATTCATATGTAACATCTTATGACGACAATAACAATCACCTAAGGCAATATGTGAAGCCGATTTAATAATGTGTGAGGCTCTTTCATAATCTAAAATTGAAACAGTATTTTCACGACTTAAGACTGATTCATTGACATAAACACGTCCAAGTTTGGTGTCCGTTGAGTAAAATAAATCCTTAACAAAATCTTCTTCTACATTCAAATATTGATAATATAATTCAGCCAATGCTTTTTGATTCACATTTTTTCCGATTCGCATCAATGAAAACTCAAAAAAACCTGCCATTGGAGGAGGTAGCATAAAAAGACGATCTTCTTTTGTTTCCATATCTAATAAAATGGCACGAGAAGCTAGTTCTTCTAAGATTTTTTCCGTTTCGTCTAGTGGTAATTTCCACGCCTTCGAGGCTCTTGCTGAGTTAAATGGACGAACCGGTAATTTAGAAACTAAATCTGCTTCACGTTCAGAAAATAACAGTTTTAAAATTTCATTCAATGTTTCACTTTTTGGAGCTCCTTGAGGGTATTTATTAATTCTCTCTTCTAAACTTTTATAGGCATCTTTTGCAACTAAATGTGACACGTCTTCACTCCCTTCCATTTTTCATAAAATTTATTCTATTGTAAACTTCTTACACTTAAAATATTCAAAAAGCGTGACATCATCGCTCTTTAAATTAATTATTTTTCAAAAAAATCCGGTGTTGCTAAACCTTTTCCTGCTTTTTCACCCACTCCAATTCCAATTTCTTTTAACTTAGTTGATAAAATATTCTCATGATATCACTTTGCGTTCATCCATAAATTCATATACTGCTTATTTAGCAGGATCTGTACCACTCTTTGTTAGTCATTAGCCTTCTATCTCATTAAATTTAGGACTTTATTCATCTATTTATTTAAATTACTTCACTCAACATCCCTTCAAAAAAATATTTTTATGTCTTTTTTTCGCTAAATTTCTACTTTTTTATTGACTTTAAAATCATTAGTCGGTATATTATTTACAAATAGGAACCCTTTAAGATAGCTCACGAGAAGCTATTAAGGTAAAATAATACGTTTTATAAAGTGTGAAAATGCATGACTTCTATGTTGCTTTTTTACTTATATCGTTGTATTCATTTGAGCCTTAATTTCGTGACATCCTTCATGAAATTAAGGCTTTTTTTACTGGGTCCTAGCATCTTATATGAGGAGAGGATTTAACAATGCGTCAAAAAAAATCAAATAATCGTTTAGCGATTCATATGGCAATTGCCTTAGTTGCTGGATTAATTACAGGATCATTATTCTTAATTTTACGTGAAAATTTATTAGCAGGTGGCAATGCCGATCTTTGGGCAACCATTAATAAAATTTTATTCCAAGATATCAGTGCTGAAGGAGCAACAGATGCATTTGGAATCTTCTATATTTTAGGTCAATTATTCTTAAATTCAATGCAACTTGTGATTGTTCCAATGGTATTTACATCAATTGCTTTAGCAATGTGCCGTATCTCTGATACGAAAACACTTGGACGCTTATCTTACAAAACAATCGGTGGATTCTTAGCAACTTCAGTCTTCGCCTTATTACTTGCTGGTGTTGTTGGATTAGTTGCTAATAAATTTGGAATCTTTAATGTAAGCATCGATAATATTACCGCTCAAACAGGCACAACAGGTTCTAACCCATTATTAATCTTCGTTAAAGCTATCCCAAATAACATTACATCAGTCTTTTCAACAAACGGAAGCATTCTTTCAATCGTATTCTTAGCTGTTGTAACAGGTTTATCAATTAATCATTTAGGTGATCAAATTTCAGTTTTAAAGAAACTTCTTGAAGATGTTAATAAAATTATCACGGTCTTCTTAACATTCTTAATTACAAAATTCGGTCCATTTGCTATCTTCGTCTTATTAACGAGAACATTCGCCATTTATGGTGTTGAACACTTGAAACCTGCCTTAGCTTATGTCGTAACAGTTGTTTTAACCTTATTATTCTTCTTAGTATTTGGTTATGCATTATTCATTTTAATTGCAACTCGTTTAAATCCAATGCCATTCGTTAAGAAAATCTCTAAAGTTGCGATGTTTGGATTCTCAACATCATCTTCTGCTGCAACATTACCTTTAAACACAAAGACAACAACAGAAGAACTTGGAGTAAACAAAGAAATTGCTTCATTCATCTTACCACTTGGAATGACTATTAATATGAACGGAACTGCCATTATGCAAGTCATTGCAGCCATCTTCATCGCTTCAAGTGCTGGATATGAAGTCACATTTGGAAGTATTTCATTAATCGCTATCCTAGCTTTAATCGCTTCAATCGGAACGCCTGCTGCTCCTGGTGCTGGTGCTGTTATCTTGTTTACGGTATTATCAGGAATGGGATATCAAAATGATGCTGCTTTACTAGCTTACTCATTAATCTTAGCAATCAACCGTCCAGTTGAAATGTTAGTGACGGCCCTAAATGTCGTTGGAGATTCTGCAACAGCTATTGTTGTGGCAAAATCAGAAAACAGTTTAGATGAAAAAGCTTATTACACTGAAGTAAAATAATAAAAAAAACGTCAATCTAGTTCATCTAGACTGACGTTTTTTTTATGTATGCCTCAAGGAGTTGTGCCGCATCTTCAACATATGACGTACATAATTTTTCATGACGCTTATGTTGTTCACATTGCAATAATTCATCACACCTTAAAGAGCCATTCTTTTCTTTAAATTTATCTCCTAATGTGTGAATCAATTCATAGCATGATTTACGAGAAGCATTTTTCTCACGATCACCATCTGATGCTAGATAGCTAGCAGCCATAAACATCCCCGTCACCGCACCACAAGTATCACGTAAGCCTCCCATTCCACTTCCAAATCCTTCAGCTAATCGAAAGGCTTGTTCCTCTTCTAAACCAATTAAATCATGATAGGCACACAAAACAGCCTGAGAACAATTATAGCCTTTGCAATGTTTTTCAATCGCTTTATTCACTCGATAATCCATTTTATAACTCCTTTAATAATGTTTATTTTTAATTATATCACACCTTAACAGCACGCTTTTTTTACAGTTTATAGTAAAATAAAGTCGTTAGGGAGATGATATGATGAAGAAGGTTAAAATAAAACAATTATCTGAGTTAGAACTTTATGCTTTTTTAAGGCAACAAGCACGTGAAGGGTGGTTTCCAACATCTTTTTCTTCATCCTACATTATATTAGAGGAATCACAACCTCAAGATGTTATTTTCCATTTCGACACTTTCCCATATACTTATTCAGCAATTGAAAAACTAAACAAAAAGTTCCCCTCATATTTAGATGCATTTGAAACAGAGGGTTGGCACTATGTTGCTCACTATCAATCACATTACTTATTTTATTCTAGCGATGTATTTGCCTACATCCCTAAAATTGAACAAATGAAATTTAAACAGTTTAAAACTTATCTTGTTCACGATTTATTCAGCGCGACTCTATCACTTCTTGCCATCTCTTTCATTCTAGCGTTTTTTCTGATGGACCTCAATTTTTTAATAAACTGGGATACATTTGCGCTTCTCCTGATGATGATACTCATTTCGATTGCCTTATTTCTTCAAATCCTAATCAATATAAAGTATTTATGCACCTTCAACGAATTACAATCTTCCCCCTTTAATGACTCGTTCAAAAAATACAGGCATCAGCTCCCTACCATCACAACCATTTTCTCCATCCTAAACGTTGTGATTGTTCTTCCTCTTTGTTGCATCGGCATTCTTTTAAATAAACAACCCTCTCAAGAAACACTTTTATTTCTGGGTCTTCCCTTTGGTATTCAATTTATAAGTGAAGTCTTAGAAAAGTATAGTCCACTTCAATTGTCTACTAAAAAATTCAATGCCTTAAGTTGGATTCTTCCACTTTTGTTACTTCTTTGGAGTGCCTTTTTTGATATGTCTCATCCTTATAATGAAGTCGACGTCAAAGATATCATCACAATAGCTGATTTAACCCCTCATGAGGTTTTAACCTATTACAGCCAGTATTCCAATCATATTGGACCTATCTTCGAAGAAGTAAAAATTTATAGTGAGAGTTCTTCTTTACATCAATTAGATTTTAAATCGTTTAAAACTTCATCTTCCCAACTACAAACTTATTTAAACTATTACTTTACTCAACAAATAAAACAGCATGATCCATTCAGAATATATCCTTATCTCTTTGCTCAATTCAAATCCTTTAATTTATATGTTTGTGACAATCAAGACCTATTTATTGTAGCTGAAAAAGATGATGAATTCATTTATCTCTATTTTGAAAATAATCGTGAAGATTTTAATTATGTCATTCAACAAGTTGTAGATTTAATAAAATAATAAAAGACTTGCCCTTGAGCAAGTCTTTTTTGTTATCAATAATTATGGCATGGCATTTGGAAATAGCTTTTTGGATACCCACAGACTGGGCAGTAATCTGGAGCTTCTTTACCAACTTGACGATGTCCACAATTTCGGCATTCCCAAACGACGGGATTTTTTTTTTCAAAAACTTGATTATTTTCAAGATTATTTAATAGTTTAGAATAACGAATACTATGTCCATTTTCAATTTTAGCTACCCCTTCAAATAAAGCAGCAATCTCAGGCAACCCTTCTTCTTTGGCAATTTTTGCGTAATCAGGGCACATATCCTCTGATTCTCCGGTTTCTCCAAAGGCTGCTATTTTTAAATTATCTTTTGTTGTTCCTAACCCACCATCATGTAAAAGTTTATACCACATCTCGGCATGTTCTTTTTCATTTCCTGCTGTTTCTGTAAAGAAGGCTGCAATTTGTTCATATCCTTCATCCTTTGCAACTTCTGCATAAAATGTATATTTATTTCTTGCTTGTGACTCCCCTGCAAAGGCATTTTTTAAATTTTGTTCCGTCTTCGTCCCTTTTAAATTTTTCAATGTTTCACCTGACACTAAAGAATCCATTTACTCATCACTCCAATCAACATTCATTCTTTAATATTGATATGCTAATTCCCGATAAAGGTTACTTTCTCAAGTTAACCCTTTACAAATTTATCCTAATAACATATGTAAAAAAGAGGTTGCTCTCATCGAACAACCTTTTTTCTTATCATAAAAAAACTCCCCGGAATCCGAGGAGTTTTAAGTGTGTTAACTATTCAGTCATTTGTAATGCAGTATTGTAATCGTCTAAAGCTTTAGCAGCTGCTTCTT